>CAZFRK010000222.1:942-5848 GCA_964521375.1 uncultured Rhodobacterales bacterium | reverse complement strand
AGCAACGCCCCGCGGCAGCCTTGCAGGGCGGCGCCGTCCGGTCCCCGGTGGCCCAATGCCCGGACGGCGGCGTCCATCGGTACCAGGTCGGCGTCGGTGATCGGACCCAGTAGCCCGGCGATTCCACACATGGTCCCGTTCTCAGCCTTTCGCCGTGGCGCGCAGGGGCAGGTCGTTGGTGTCCAGGCGCGGCAGCAGGAGCGGCGCGTCGACGCCGATTTCGGCGACTCGGATATCGACCGTCACCGCCGCCGCGCAGGCGCGGCTTTCCAGGACCCGGAGCGTCGTCTCGTCGCGTCCCCCGAAGGGATAGCACATGACCCAGTCGGTCGTCGGCACGCCGACATCCTCCATCATCGCCAGCCCGGCGTCGATCTCGGCCTCCTGGCCCGCGCGGTCCAGGGTGGTCAGCCAGACGTGATCGCGACCGTGGCCGCCGACGCCCATGCCGTTGGCGGCCATGACCCGCAGTTGGTCGCGGGTCAGGTAGAACTCGTCGGCCAGGACCGCCTCCGGCACGTCGGAGACGCGGCGGAACAGGGCGTCGACGGCCGGGGCGCGGGCGGCGGTCGGCAGGCCCTTTTGCAGGGTGCGCTTGACGAACATGGTCTCCGCCGGGTCGTAGCGGGACGGCTGGGCGAAGGTGCGCCAATAGGCCTCCGACGGGTCGAGGCCGAAGGAGTCCCGCTCGCCGTCGATCCAGGCCCGCAGCGCGGTCGCCAGGGCGCCGTGGTCGGGCGACAGGGACAGGATGACGTGGATCTTGTTGACCTCCAGCAAACGGCGGCCGAGCGTGCTGGAGGTGGGCGGGAAGAAATAGCCGGTGATGCCGCGCCGCATCAGGCTGGGAAAGACCTGGGCGTAATGCTCCAGGTAGCCGTCGTCGAAGGTCAGGACCGCCGCCGGTTCGGTCAGCGTCAGGGCGCCGTTGATGGCGGCCACGAACTCATCGGGCGTCAAGACGCGGTGCGTCTTCTGCAAGTAATCGAGTTGGCCCTCGAACTCCCGCCGGTGACGGCCCTTCAGGCCGGGCAGACGGCTGCGCGGGAAGTCGCGGACGTAATGGTAGGTGACGATGCGGAGAGACGTCATCGGCTCGCTCAGATGCGGCGCGCGGCCAGCACGAAGGTCGACGACCAAGGCAGGAAGCGGTGGTCGCGGCGGCGGTTGGCGAAGACGGCGTCGGCCAGTTCCACCCGCGTCGCCGTCGTCACGTCGTCCAGGTTGGCGGGGACGCCGTGGTAGTTGACGCCGAACAGGGCGTGGGGGGCGAAGCCGTGGCCGTTCATCAGGCCGACCAGTTCGCTGGGCGTGTACTGGTAGCGGGTGGTCACCTCGACGGCGTGGTGGGGGTGGGCGTCGGGCTGCGTCAGCAGGGGCGTGCGGGCGGCGTCCAGGGCCTCCTGCCAAGTGGCCGACTGGCGAAAGGCGATGCTTTCCGACAGCAGGGCGTCCTGGGTGCCGAGGTTGCGCTCCATGTCGGTGAAGGCGTTCATGCTCGACAGGTTGAACAGCCGGTTGCGGGAGCCCAGGACCAGCAGGCCGTCGTCGGGAAGCAGGGCGCGCGTGCGGTCGAGAAGGCCGCGCAGCTCGTCGAGCGAGACGTATTCGATGAAGCCCATGGCGCTGAAGACGTCGGCCCCGGCCAGACCGCCGTCCTCCAGGGCGGAAGCGACGCGGAAGGTGGCGGCGGACCCGGCCTCGGCGGCGTTGGCGCGGCACAGCTCGATCATGTCGGGGGCGAAGTCCAGGCCCTCGCAGGTCCATCCGGCGGCGGCGGCGTCGATGGCCAACTGGCCGGAGCCGCAGCCGATATCCACGAAGCGGCCCGGCGCCCGCTCGGCCAGGACATCCAGGACGCACTGGTTCCGCTGGGCGCTGACGTTCACGCGCGGCCCGGCCATGCCCTTCGCCTTCTGGTCCCAATGGGCGGCGTCGCGATTGAAGAAGGTCAGGGTCTGCTGCTGCTGTTCGCTGATCGTGCCGTCGCGGGTCATGGGTCTTCCTGGGTGGTGAACGGGTCGGATACTAGTTGAGGGGCCGGGCGGTCGCCGGTCAAGGGGGCGGCGCCTCGGCCCGTCGCCGCGGGATCGGCAGGCGTGCGGCGAAAGGCACCAGGACGCGCGCGGCGGCGACGGCCATGCAGGGCACCAGCAGCAGGTTGTAGCGCGGAATGCTGGGCGATACCCCGGCGTGCAGCACCAGCAGGATCAGCGGCGCCAGACAGAAGGCCAGCCACGGCCAATCTCCGCGCCGCAGGCCGCCGATCAACAGGGGGATCAGGAACAGCGCGCCGATCAGGCCGAAATACTTGGACACCCACAGGCCGCGCAGGATCAGCGTCAGGGTGACGAGCGCGTGCTTGACCGGCTGGCCGAGGACGCCTTCGCGGATCAGCCAGCCGAGGAGATGGTCCTCGCCCCCGGCGGCGGCGATGTACTCCCGCTTCCATTCGCCCAGGCTGAGCACGTAGTAGGAATTGGGCGAGAACCAGTCCAGGCGTTCGGTGACCGCCGCCCCGAACAGGTCGCGGGCCAGGGAATCGCCGAAGTCCGGCAGCCAGAAGACGAGGGACGCCAGCCATTCGGTCGGCGTCATGGCGTTGTAGGCGACGCGCTGGGCCAGGATGACCCCGGCGTAGGTCTCGGTCAGGGCGGTGTCGCCGAAAGTCATCAGGTTGCGCAGCATCCACGGCCCGGTGACCACGAGGTAGCCCGCCGCCAAGGCTCCGGCGGCCAGCAGGCCGAGGCGCCGCCACCCCGGTCGCAGGGCGGAAAGCAGGGCCAGCGCGGTCAGGGCGTAGAGGACATAGGTGAAGGTCGGGCGCACCAGGGCGGCGGCCCCCGCCAACAGCCCGGCGACCAGCCACGACCGCGCCGTGGGGGCGCGCAGGGCCGTCATCAGCGTCAGCATCAGCGCCGACCCCAGGGGAATGACCAGGGCCTCGGTGAGGAACTGCCCGGCGTAGCGGCCATAGACGCCGGAGGCGGCGGCGACCGCCAGGGCCGTCCAGGCGGTGGCCGGGCTTCCGGTCAGCAGCAGGGCGGCGCCGAAGGCCACCGTCATGGCGGCGGCGGCCAGCAGGCCCTGGACGATGAAGACCGACCCCCACGACCAGTTGCTGGCGATGCCGCAGGCCTGGGGCGCGGCCTGCTTGGCGTAGAAGGCGTCGACGGCGCAGGCCGCGGTCTCGGCGAAATGGCCGTCGACGGCCATGACGGCGGTCAGGAAGCCGGGGTAGAGGGGACCGAAGGTGCGGCCCGGCGGCACCGGATCGGGCAGCGGCGGACGCACGCCCGACGGCGGCAGGATGCCGCTGTCGTGCAGCACCACGGCATGAGTCAGGTAGTCCATGGCGTCGGCGTCGGGCATCACCGGCTTGAGCAGCGCGAGCTGCGTGAAGACGACCGCGGCGGCGACCAGGAAGGCGGCGGCCCAGGACCGGGCGAGGCGGCTACGGGTCGATGGAGGCTGAGCCATGCGATGTCCGGCTGTGGGAGGGCGGAGGGTCGTTGTCTAGCATGCGCCGACTTCGGTCAACAAGGCGGACCGCCGGGCGCCGCCCCGTCCCGCGGCGGCGGGGATCCGGCGGCGGTGGCCAATCCGGCGACGAAGGCCAGGGCGGACAGCCACCACAACTGCCAGGACCCGTAGCCGATGAAGGCGACGGTCAGGGCGGCGGCGGCGGTCGCCAGGGCCATGGCGCGCTCGGGCGGCGCGGTCATGCGGGAGGCGCGGACAATCAGCAGAAGACAGACGGCGGCGCCGATCAGGGCGCCGGGAAGGCCCATCTCCAACCACCATTGCAGGGGCGCGTTGTGCGGGTGCAGGGGGATGAACTCGCCGCCGGTCAGGGGGTCCACGGCGTCGCCGCCGGGAATGGACCGCGACATGTTGAACCCCCAGCCGCGCAACGGATGCTCCTGAACCCGCTCGCCGCCGAAGGTCCAGATCACCAGGCGGTGCTGGCTCGATCCACTGGTGTGGGCCAGCAGGTCGAACTGCGAGACGACCGAGGGCAGGGCGAAGGGCATGGCCAGGATCAGGGCGGCCAGGATGGCGCCGCCGACCCAACGGGCCGCGCGCGGCGCCAGGAAGCCGACGCACCAGACGGCGCCGCCGACCAGCAGCGCCAGCTTCGCCGCTCCGGCGTCGGAGACGAACACCAGGGCGGCGATGGCGGCCAGGGCCAGGACCGCCCAGGGCGCCCGCGCGCGCCCGAATCGCGGAAGCAGCGGCCAGATCAGGATGGCGAGCAGGGTCAGGCCGCGCTTGGGCACGTTCTCGGGGTCGTCCAGATGGCCGGTCAGCCAGCCGCTGAGGGCGTACCGCAGCAGGATCATGTCGACGACCAGCCAAAGGGCGGAAACCGCCATGCCGAGGCCCAGGGCGGTGAGCACCGTCCGGCGCTGGCGGTCGGGGGCGTCGCGCAGCAGGCGCGTCAGAAGCAGCCCGGCGACGGCGACCAGAAGGACGCGCGGCAGCAGGGTGACGCCCTGCGTCGGCTCCGGACTCCACAGCAACGTCGCTCCGCCCCAGGCGGCGAACAGGAGGATCAGCCAGGCCAGCGGGTCCCGGGCCAGCGCCTTTAGCGGCGCGCTGCGGGTCCGCCACACCCAGGGCGCCAGCACCAGGACCATCAGCAGTCCCAGGGCGGGCGCCGTCGCCAGCGGCGCCACCAGCGCCACCGGCGGCACAAGGAAGACCAGGACCGTCAGGGCGTGGCGGGAAACGACGGGAAGCATGGGGCTCTTGGCTTTGGGGGCGGGAAGGCGGAACGATGGAACGACATCGGCGGTGCCGGGAGAATGGCACTTCCCCGGGCGGGCGACAACAGGCCAGCGGGGACCCGTGTCAGGGGCAGCGGGCGGCCTGGGTCGCCAGCCGCGGCCATCGCTCCGCCCAC
>CAZFRK010000222.1:0-932 GCA_964521375.1 uncultured Rhodobacterales bacterium | reverse complement strand
CCGCCCAGCCGTCGCCGTGGGAGGCGCCGGGCACCGTCACGGCGCGCGCGCAGGGACCGGCGGCGCGCGCGAAGGACGCCCCGATGGCGGGCGGGACGATGGTGTCCTCGGCGCCCGAAAAATGGACCTGCGGCAGGGCGGTCAAGCGGTCGGCGATGTCCATGGCGTTGAGCGACCCGGTCAGGGGGCTGACGTGGTGCAGACGGCTGACGGCCTGATGGTCCAGGGTCCCGGCGACGGTTCGCAGGCTCAGGACGTCGGACCTGCGGGCGGCCAGCAGGGCGGCCACGGCGCCGCCGCCCGAATAGCCGACCAGATGGACCCCGCGACCGCCGAAGCGGGCCAGGGCGTCGGTCAGGACCGTGTCGGTGGCGGCGACGACCTCCGGCGCGAAGCGGTGCGACGACCAATACCGGGCGTCGCAGGCGGCATCGCCGGCGACGCCGCCGTACTGGCAGGGGCGCCCCAGGTAGAGGACGTTCGGCCCCGGATCGGCGGCGGCCAGACGCAGGCCCGTGGCTTCGCGCGGGGTCGGGTCCGACGACAGGCGGCGGCGGCTTTCCCAGGCCGCCCCGTCGCCTTCGATATAGACGGTGACGGGGGCCGCCGGGTCGGCGACGCGGTGGAACACGGCCAGGGTGAAGGGCGTCCCGCCGAGGCGCGTCGCCGTCAGATGGCCGCTTCGGGCGATCGTCGCGGCGTGATCGAGGCGGCCCTCCACGCCGCCCATGCAGCCGCCCAGGAGGGCGAGCGCGAGCAGCGGCGAAAGGCGAAGGCGACGACGGATCATGACACGCGGAAAGAGGTGGTGACCCCGACAGGACTTGAACCTGTGACCCCCGGATTAGGAATCCGGTGCTCTATCCAGCTGAGCTACGGGGCCTCTGGATGCGGGAGAAGCTAATGCACCCTCCGGCGCGGATCAACGGCGG
>CAZFRK010000221.1:2012-5889 GCA_964521375.1 uncultured Rhodobacterales bacterium | reverse complement strand
CCCACAGGCCGACGTTGCGGTCGAAGACGCCGCGCGCCGACCAATGGTGCATCGGTTCGCAGGCGACGCGCACGCCGGGCGCCACCTCCAGCCCCTGCCCCCAATCCAGAGTCCGGATCCGCATCCGGCGGTCGCACCGCCGCAGCCACCGTTCGTTGCCCAACGGGGCGATCACCAGCGGGTCGTGGGCCTTGTGAAGGCGCCGCAGCGTCGGGCGATCCAGGTGGTCGTAGTGGTTGTGGCTGACCAGGACGATGTCGATGGGCGGCAGGGCGTCGAAGGCGATTCCCGGCTCTCGCACGCGGCGCGGGCCGTGAAAGGGCACCGGACTGGCGCGCGGCGACCAAATGGGGTCGGTGAGGATGTTCAGCCCCAGCGTCTGGAGAAGCAGGGAGACGTGGCCGACATAGGACACCCGCAGGCGGTCCCCCTCCACCCGGCGCGGCGGATGGTCCTGGCGGGGGTTGGCGACGGCGCGCGGCCAGCGCGGCTTGTACCGGCGCCCCAGGCGCCACCGCAGGAAGGCCCGCAGCCCCATCTGTTTGCGCTTGCCCGGATTGCGGAAACGGCGTCCGGCCCGGTTGTCGTGGACCGGCCCATCGGGGGCCTGCCCGTCGGAGGTATCGCTCATGGCCCGTCCTGACCGTCGAGGTTCTCCCCTGACGTAACGACGCCTATGGGGCCGCACAAGGGCCAAGGCCCCGCCCCTGTCGCCGCGCCCCCTCGGAAGTCGCCGCGACTCGCCGCCCGCGCTGGCCGCGGCGTACACCAAAACCGCCGGTCCCGCCCCCATTCGAGGGCATCGGGAACCGGCGGCTTCAGTATGCAAAGACAGCACGTCCGTCGGGTGGAACGCCTTAGGCGACGGCGCGTCCGGCGCTCAGGCAGGCGCCCGCGATGGCGGAGCGGCTTTCCACTTCGGACAGCATGTGCACCGACGGACGCGGGTCGGGCAGATCCCGACCGGTCTCGGCTAGGCGGCGCAGTTCGGAATTGGCTCCGGCCAGCGCTTCCTCGACGGTCGGCGCGGCGCAGTGACAGCCAGGAATATCGATGACCTCGGCGCGATACGTATCGTCATCGCGCCGGGTGATTACCGTAATATACCCCTTCATGGGAAAAGTATTTCAACCTCCGTTCCGGTTCGACGGTCAATCGTCGTCAGGCCTCTACCGGCAGGCCCCGTTCGCGGCGCGCCGAAACCCCGGATGGGTTCACGGCTCGACGCCACGGGGCGGACCATAACCGCCCCGTCAGTCAAATTCAACCCCACATAAAACGCAAGTGACCATTACATGAGTAATTCTTAGCGGCACCGCAGCATGAAGTGACAATTAATTAACTTTATAGTCTGTTTTTGATCTCGCTAAATGAATAAACTTCTTTTACAAAACTCATTGACCACCCCTTGACATCCATCTCAGAACCGCTATTTTCTTCTCCGAGCGACGCAGCCGGTGACAGATATTTGACACCCGCCGCGACCTCGAAAAACCATGGCAGGCCATTGGGTTGGCGCCGTGACCGGCTTGACTGAACAGAGACCATCAGGGCAGCGAAAGACGACGACGAAACGAACTGCCCGGGAAAAGACACTCGTTCCTAGCCCATACCGATTTTCAGCACGAAAGACTGTCTTCATGACTTCCGAGTACACGAGCCTGTCGGCCTCGCTGGACGGCGAGGAAGCCGACACTACTTTCGCCGCCTCCTTCGACGGTACGGCGGCGTTGAAGACCCCCGTGGCCAAGGGCACGAAGACCGTCCTGGCCTTCCGCCGCCCGACCTACGCCGACGGCGCGGCCATGTGGAACCTGACCAAGAGCACCGGGGTGCTCGACCTCAATTCCTCCTACGCCTACCTGATGATGGCCAAGTGGTACGCCGACACCTGCGTGGTGGCCGAGGAGATCGGCCCCGAGGGAACGCGTCTGGTCGGGTTCGTGATCGGCTTCGTGCCGCCGCGCCAGCCCGACACCATCTTCGTCTGGCAGGTCGGCGTCGACGGCAGCCAGCGGGGCAAGGGCCTCGGCAAGAAGCTGCTGCGCCACTTCGTCGACGGCGCCCCGGCGGGCGTCGATCATCTGGAAGCCACGGTGACGCCGTCCAACGCGCCGTCGGAGAACCTGTTCCGCGGCTTCGGTCGCATGACCGGCGCCGACGTCAAGGTCCGCGACTGCTTCCCCGCCCACGCCTTCCCAGGCGAGGGACACGAGCCGGAGCGGCTGTTCCGCGTCGGCCCTATCCGGCGCGGCTTCTAGGGACCCCGCGACGGAGCCGGTCGGTGGACAGCGTCCAGTCCACCGGCTCCGAAATCGGGACCCCGCCGCACCGACGATCCTTTATTCTCAGGCGAGACAACCTTTCGCGTCGCGGCGGCGTTCCCCAAGGGGAATGCCGCATCGGCGCGACCGGCGCCACACCGGGCCACCGTCGCGCCCCACCGTTTCGCCCCCCATGGGTCCGACGGGCGCGTCCCGGCGCCTCTCGCCCGCCAAGGCAAACAGGAGATCCGACGTGGATATCTTCGAAACCTACGAATCCGAAGTCCGCAGCTACATCCGGTCCTTCCCGGAAGTCTTCGTCAAGGCCAAGGGCGCCCGTCTGACGGGCCGCTCCGGCAAGGAATACATCGACTTTTTCGCCGGGGCCGGGGCCCTGAACTACGGGCACAACGACGACGGCATGAAGCGGAAGCTGCTCGACTACGTGGCGGGCGACGGCATCATCCATTCCCTGGACATGGCCACAGAAGCCAAGGAAACCTTCATCCAGCGCTTCCAGGACGTGATCCTGAAGCCGCGCGGCATGACCTATAAGATGGCCTTTCCCGGCCCGACCGGCACCAACGCCGTCGAGACGGCGCTGAAGCTGGCCCGCAAGGTCAAGGGCCGCACCAACATCGTCAGCTTCACGCGCGGCTTCCACGGCATGACGCTGGGGTCCCTGGCCGTCACCGGCAACGCCTTCAAGCGCAAGGGCGCGGGCGTGCCGCTGCACGACACCACCTTCATGCCCTTCGACGGCTACGAGGGCGCCGGTCTGGAAACCCTGGACCATTTCGAGCGTGAGCTGAAGGACAGCGGTTCGGGCCTGTCCCTGCCGGCGGCGGTCATCACCGAGACCGTGCAGGGCGAAGGCGGCATCAACGCCTGCTCCATGGAGTGGCTGAAGCGCCTGCGGGATATCTGCAAGACCTACGACATCCTGCTGATCATCGACGACATCCAGGCCGGATGCGGGCGCACGGGCACCTTCTTCAGCTTCGAACCGGCGGGCATCGATCCGGACATGATCACCCTGTCCAAGTCGCTGTCCGGCTACGGCGTGCCCTTCGCCGTGACCCTGGTCAAGCCGGAACACGACATCTTCGGCCCCGGCGAGCACAACGGCACCTTCCGCGGCCACAACATCGCCTTCGTGACGGCGACCGAGGCCCTGCGCTTCTGGGAGACCGACGACTTCGCCAAGGAGGTCCGCCGCAAGGGCGAGGTGGTCGACCGGCGGTTCGACGAAATCGCCGCCGCCCATCCCGGCATGGCGCTGGAAACGCGGGGACGCGGCATGATGCGGGGCATCGTGGTGTCGTCGGGCGCGGTGGCCGACGCCATCTGCGCCGAGGCCTTCGCCAACGGCCTGATCATGGAAACCTCCGGCCCCAGCGGCGAGGTGGTCAAGCTACTCGCCCCGCTGATGATCCCCGACGAGGATCTGGCCGCCGGGCTTGATATCCTGGCCCGTGCCTTCGACACCGTGGCCAAGAGCCAGGGGCGGAGCGCCGCCGAATAGGCGCCGCCCAGCTCAGCAGCCGATAGGACAGCGCGGCGGCCCGCGGGCCGCCGCGTCTTTCGTCCGACCGAGAACCGAAAGACCAAGA
>CAZFRK010000221.1:0-1912 GCA_964521375.1 uncultured Rhodobacterales bacterium | reverse complement strand
ATCCTGGGCACCGACAACGAGGTCAAGGCCGCCAAGGGCACCTGGACCAGCCGCCGCCTGCTGCTGGCCAAGGACAAGATGGGCTTTTCGTTCCACGACACGCTGATCCACGCCGGGACCGAGACCTACATCCACTACGCCAACCACCTGGAAGCCGTCTATTGCGTCGGTGGCGAAGGGGAGATCCAGGACCTCGACAACGGCGAGACCCACAAGATCAGCGACGGCATGATGTATGCCCTCAACGGCCATGAGCGCCACTACCTGCGCGCCACCAAGGAAATGCGCCTGATCTGCGTCTTCAACCCGCCGCTGACGGGCCGCGAGGACCACGACGAAAACGGCGTCTATCCGCTGCTGACCGAAGAAGACTGACGCCTTCGGGCGACGCCGCGCCGGACCGGACCGAGCTGAACGGTCCGCGGGAGACAGGAACGGGGCCGCCCCCTCGCGGGGACGGCCCTTCCCTCCGCGACACGCCGGGGGAGAGCGTCACGGACGCGGGAGTTGGGGTACCTCTTGCGAATGCCCAGGCTGGGTGGCGTCCTTGGTCGGGCAGGCGTCCGCCGGAGCGACCGCCAGAAGCAAGACCACCACGGCCAGAAGCAGAAGACCGGCCACGCGGGCCGCCATGTTCGGCCGGACTCCGGCCACCAGGATGAATCGGGACATCTGGACTGTCCTCCGTCTGTTCAGACCATCCGGCGTTGTTCTTTTGCTTTTTTGGTCCGCCGTTCTGGGCGCCGGGGAGTAGCGCCGACCTTCACGGTACTTGAGTCAGGCGGCTTGTCCAGCCCTTCCCGATAGGGCCCGAAGCCACCCTCTCGGGCAGGATTTCCCCGCCCGCCATTCCGGAAGCCGCTGGCAAGGCGCGTTTTTCGAAACAGGACAGCCGACAGGCGAGGCTGAAAAATTTTTCGCCCAAACGGCGTTTTTCGGCGACGCACACAAGCGGTTGCACCGCGAAATACGGCTTTTCGGGGGCGCGACTCGCCGTTTCGGCCCCTTCCGGCGGTCCGCGTCGGGGGCCGGGACCCAAGGGCGGACGGTCGCCTCAGGCCATCATCGGCGCCATGCCCCGCCACCAATGAACGGCGTCGCGGGCCGCCCAGGACGGGCCGTGGCCGGAATAGAGCTCCGTCTCCTCCGGCACCGTATCCAGGAAACGGGCTATGGAGGCGGCCAGTCGCCGGGCGTCGCCGCCTGGAAAATCGGTCCGCCCGACCCCCCGCATGAACAAGGTATCGCCGGTCAGGGCGAAGCCGCCGAACAGGTAGCAGACGCCGCCGGGCGTATGGCCCGGCGTGGCGATGACGTCGATGCCGCCCAGCAGGTCCAGGCGCGTCTCGTCCTCGAAATAGGTCACCTCGGGCAGGGTCAGGGAGCGCCCCAGCAGGGCCTCGGCCCATTGCCCGGCGGCGTCGATAATGCCCTGTTCGGGGCGATGGGCCAGGACCGGCGCGCCGGTCGCCTCGGCGACGGGTCCCAATCCGGCGACATGGTCGGGATGCCCGTGGGTCAGCAGGATGGCCACCACCGACCCGCCGCCCGCCTGGGCGCGCTCCAGGATCAGGTCCGGACTGTCGCCCGGATCGACGATGACCTGCGCCTTGGTCTCCCGGTCGCGAACCAGATAGCAGTTCTCGAAATACGGCGCCGCCGTCACCAGGGTGTGCAACTCCAGGCCGCCGTAACGGCGGACGGACGTCAATTCGCTCATGACCCCTCTTGCCCCCAAGGACGTTCCCGATTGTCTCCCGGCGCCACCATACAGGATGCGGCGAAGGCCTGTCATGAGGGTGCCCGTCATGAAGGGCCAATCCTGAGAACGACGGTCTTGGGGAGGACGGTGGTCGGCCTCAGAGCCTGATCGGAAAAGAGTTGAGTGATTTCAGTCGGTTGTGATTCGATG
>CAZFRK010000220.1:0-5908 GCA_964521375.1 uncultured Rhodobacterales bacterium | reverse complement strand
TCTCCACCAGCAGCCGCTCGAAGGCAGCGGCCGCCTCATCCCATCCCCATCCGCCCTGAAGGTCAAGAGCGGCGTCGTGGCGGGCGCGCCAATGTGCCTCGTCGGTCAGCAGCCGCGCCGCCGCCTCGCCGAAGCATCGCATCCGTCCGTCCGCCGGGCCGCCGGCCACACAGCCGGTCACGCCGTCGCGCACCCGCTCGGCCAGGCCGCCGACATCGGTGACCACGGCGGGAACGCCCATGGCCTGCGCCTCGGCGACGACCAGACAGAAGGCCTCGCCCGGCTCACCGCGATAGAGCAGCACCCGCGCCGCGGCCAGTTCCTCGGCCAGTCGTTCCTTGGTCACCGGCGCGTTGAGCCGGATGCCTTGCGCCGCCAGCGCGCGCGCCTTGTCGAGGACAGCCTCCATGCGCGCCGCCCGGTCGCCCGTCGCCCCATAGGTCTTGGCCCCCGAATAAAGGTCCAGGACCGCCTCCGGCGCCAAGGGATGGATGACCTGCTCCCAGGCGTCCAGCACCCAGTCCAGGCCGTGCAGGGGCGAGGACAGGAACAAGGCGCGCGGCGGCGGCATGTCCCGACGCGCCGCCGCCCGGAAGGCTGCGTTGATGCCGTGGGGAATGACCACCCGGCGGCCCGTCGGCACCCAGGCGGGCAGCGTCGCCGCGTGGGCCCGGCTCAGGAACACCATGGCCGGACGGCGGGCCGCCATTTTCCACAGGTAGCGCCATTTCAAAAGGTAACGCGCCGGGTTGTGGATCCAGAAGGCGACGGCGCGGGCCTTCGGCACGGCGCGCAGGATCTTGTCGGAGCGGTTGACCAGGAACAGGTCGGCGGCCTCCGGCAGCCCGGCCCCACCGTCCGCCCAGCGCACGCCGTTCAGGTCCAGCGTTCGCCCGCCGCGCGTGAAGCAGCGCACCGCGTGCCCTCGCCCGGCCAGGGCCTCGGCCAGATTGACGAAGGCGCTTTCCGACCCACCCAGCGGCCCGTCGCGCAAGGACTGGCCGTCGAAGGGAATGCCCCAGTCGGCCATGACGACGTCAGCCATCGCCGCGCCTCCGCCGCTCGACGATCTCCCACGCCTTGATGTGCGACAGGATGGGATAGAGCGCCGTGCAGAGGGCGATCACCAGACCCAGGCGCCCCTCCCGATAGCCCCCGCGGCGCAGGAAGACGCGCAGGAAACGGGACAGCCCGGAGCGCAGGGCGTTGGCCAGACCGCCGATCTCGCCGCTGTCCGCCAAGTCCTGGGCGCGGGCCGTGGTATAGCGATCCAGCCGCCGGATCATGTCGGAGACGTCACGGTCCACCCAATGGATCAAGGGTGTCTTCAGGTTGGCGCCCTTGCGCCCCGTCCAGGTCAGCGCCGGATGCACCCGCTGGTCGCCCCACACCTTGACGCCCTTGCGGAACAGGCTGGGCGACCCGGCCTTGCCGAAGGACGATCCCCAGCCGCGGCGCACCAGACGGTCGCCGATGTAGTTGTCCACCGGCAGGACGTACCAGTCGGCGTCGGCCCGGTCGATGGTGGCCCGGATCTCGGCGGCCAGATCCGGCGTCACCCATTCATCGGCGTCCACCTCCAGCACCCAGTCGCCGGAGCAGGCGGCGATCCCGGCGTTGCGGCGCGGCCCTTCGAGGTCCCAGGCCCCTTCCACCAGACGGTCGGTGAACCCCTCGGCCAGGGCCTTGGTACCGTCGGCGCACTTGTCCAGGACGACGACGATCTCGTCGGCGAAGGTCAGACGCTCCAGGCAGGCGACGATGCGCGCTTCCTCGTCGTGGGCGACCACCAGGGCGGACAGACGCGGCGGCGGACCGGAGCCGGGAGCGCCGGAAGAGGGCGGGGCCGAGGCGGTCATATGGCCGCTCCCAACAGGTAACGGGCGGCCTCTTCCGCCATGTCGACGGTCAGACTGTCCATCAGGCTGTCGGACTCCCGCAGGTCGACGCCCGCGGGAACCAGATCGGCGTAGGGACGGCGCGTGCGCACGGCCATGGCGCGGGCGCCCCAGGGGCCGAAATGGTCGTCGCGCGACGGCCCGAACAGGCCGACGGTCGGCGTCCCCGCCGTCGCCGCCAGATGCATCAGGGCCGAGTCGTTGCCCACGTAGAGCGCGCTGCGCTTCAGGCAGGCGTAGGCGGTCAAAAGATCTTCCTTGCCGACCAGATCCAGGCGCCGCATGGGCGGCACGGCCTCCAGAACGGGCCGGGCCTGGGCTTCCTCGCCGGGACCGCCGAAGACGGCGACGCGGGCGTCGGGCAAGGGGCCGTCGGTCGCGGTCAGGCGCCCGATGAGGGCGGCGAAATGCTCGGCCCGCCACGTCTTGGCCCGCCAGTTGGCGGTCGGCCCGACGGCCAGGACCGGGCCATCGCCGCCCCCCAGGAGCCGTTCGGCCCGCTCCTCATGGCGCGGCAACGTCCACAGGCGCGGCGCCGGGGGCGTGCCGATACGGCCCAGGACAGTGGCGTTGGCCGCCACGCGGTGGCGGTCGTCGGGCACCGCCCCAAGGACCAGGCGACGACGCGCCAGGGGCAGGACGTAGGCCAGGGCCGACCGCCGCAGGTCGACCACCGTGTGCCAAGGCGTGGCCACGGTCTGCCGCCACAGGTCCCACCAATGGCCGCCGCGCCGCCGCTTGGGCATGGCGATGACGCGGTCCAGGTTGGGCACCCCCTCGAACAGGGGCGCGGCTAGAGGCCCGCAGGCGACGGTGACGCGCGGGCCGCCCATCTCGTCGATCAGATGACCGAGCAGGCCGGTGGACAGAACCGCGTCGCCGATGCGCGTGGACGTCACGAAAAGGAGCCGACGCGCCATCTCAGCCGTCGACCTCCGCGGCGCCACCGGTCGTCCCGCTCCTGGCGCCCGCCTCGGGCGCCGTCCCGTCGTCGTCCGTGTCGGCGGAGGTATCCACGGCCCACAGGGCCTCGACCTCGGCGGCGACCACCGACCAGGGACGGCGGCGGGACGGCTGGGCGGCGGCGCGCGCCAGCCCGTCGGCCATGCCCGTGTCGGTCAGCATCTGGGCGGCGACGTTGGCGAAGGCCGCGTCGTCGGGGACCAGATAGCCGGTCTCGCCGTTGCTCAGACGTTCGTGCGCGGCGCCCCGGGTCCGGGCGACGGCGGGCAATCCGGCGCCCTGGCTGTCGATCAGGGTCCAACAGGCCATGTCGTCGGCGTGGCCCGGATAGAGGTGGCAGCGCGCCGCCGCGTAGGCCGCCGCCATGCCGGACTCGGACAGCGGCTCCAGAACCGAGACGCCCTTGTCCTCGGCCACCGAGACGCTGTCCCACAGGTGGGCCACGTCGTCGGACACGGACTCGCCCTTGGCCGCCCGCGCCAAAAGGTTCGAATAAACGTGCAGCTTGGCGTCCGGGGCCTGGGGATGAATGCTGTCTGTCCACAGATCGACCAGCCAGCGCAGCCCGTTGTCGGGATGGGTGGTGACGACGGCGACCGGCGGCCCGGACGACGCGGCGGGCGCCCCGCTCGGCGGCGCGAGGAAGGCATCGGCGACGCCCGGCGGCACGGTCAGGCCGGGCCGCTTGCCGCGATAGGAGGCCGCCTGGGTGCGGCCAATGAACATTAGGCGCACGCCGAAGCGTTCCAGCAGGTCCGCGACCGCGGGCTTTTCCAGATAGTCCGGGCGCCCCATCACCCACAGGACGCGGCGGAACGCCATCGGCACATGCTTCAGAAGGCGCGGCTTGCGGCAGGCGATGACGATGTCGGTCATCTCCGGCACCTCGCCATCCAGCGGGCTCCAGGTGACGCCGCCGACGGTCGCCTTTTCGGAGCAACGGTTGAAGACGGTCACGTCGTGCCCGCGCGCCGCCAGGGCCGTCGCCAAGCCGACCACCGCCCGCTCGGCGCCGCCCAGGGGAACGGTCAAGGGCGTCTGGCCGTCGAAGGCAACGGAGTCGTCTACGAAGCAGATACGCATGGGGGATGTCACCGTCATGGCCGAAAGTCGGAAAAACACCGGCAGTTATAGGCGCAGCGCGGCCCCGGAACAAGTCGCGGCCCTTGCATCCGTGCCCCCGGCTCCGCAAATATCGCCAGAGACCGTTCCGGCGGCCCAACCCGTGGAGTTCCGCATGACCGACCAGCCCTCCTTCGTTCTTCTGCCCCATCGCGGCGTCCTGGCCGTCGCCGGGGCGGATCGCAAGTCGTTCCTTCAGGGGCTGGTCAGCAACGACGTCACCCGCGTCGCCCCGGATCGCGCGATCTGGGCGGCGTTCCTGACCCCGCAGGGCAAGTTCGTCCACGACATGGTGATCTGCGAGCGGGACGACACCTTGCTGCTGGAGGTCGAGGCCGACCGTCTGGACGACCTGCGAAACAGCCTGAAGAAGTACAAGCTGCGCGCCAAGGTGACGCTGGAGGCGCGGCCCGACCTGACGGTCGCCGCCGTCTTCGGGGCGCCGACGCCGGGCTTCGGCCTGCCGCCCGAGGCGGGCGCCGCCGCCCCCTTCGGCGACCGCGGCGTCGTCTGCGTCGATCCGCGTCTGGCCGAGGCGGGGGCGCGCCTCCTGCTGCCCGCCGAAAGCGCCGCCGCCACCCTGGAGGAGGCCGGATTGACCGCCGCCGATCCGGTCGCCTACGACGCCCACCGCCTGGCCCTGGGCCTGCCCGACGGCAGCCGCGACCTGCCGGTGGACGGCACCTTCCTGATGGAGAACGGCTTCGAGGAACTGCACGGCGTCGACTTCACGAAGGGGTGCTACATCGGCCAGGAGACGACCGCCCGCATGAAGCATCGCGGTCTGGTGCGCAAACGCCTGTTCCCCGTCCGGGTCGAAGGTCCCATGCCGGAGCCGGGCACCGAGCTGACCGACGACGACGGCAAGACGGTGGGCGCCCTGCGGTCGGGCGACGCGGCGGCGGGGCTGGCCCTGGCCATGGTCAAGCTGGACGCCCTGGACGGCGGCCCCTTCACGGCGGGCGGCGCATCGCTTACCCTGATCCGCCCCGCCTGGATGCGCCTTCCCGAAAGCGCCTGAGCCATCACTGGCCCGCGCGTCTCATGTCGGTAAGCTCCAGCCGAATAACTGAACATCGTTTATAAAATGACCGACCTCGATGCCCTGCTGACCCGTTTCGCCACCCCGCCCCTGCCCCAGCCGCCCGCTCCGGCGGCGGCGCGCATCCTGGACGAAGCCGAGCGGGCCGGTTTCGATTTCGAGGACACCCAGGTCGCCACCTACGCCTGGGGCCCGGCGGACGGCCCGTCCTGCGTCGTCCTGCACGGCTGGGGGTCCAAGGCCGCCGACATGGTGGCCTTCGTGCGACCGCTGGCGCGCAAGGGCTGGCGGGTGACGGCGATCGACGCCCCGGCGCATGGGCGAAGCCGCGGCAGCGGCGGTATCGCCGAAACCTCCATGATGCAGTTCACCCGGATGCTGCGCGCCTTCATCGCCGCGCGGGGCGGCGCCGTGGACGCCCTGGTCGGCCACTCCATCGGCGCCGGAGCCTGCTGCTACGCCTGCGCGCCGAACGCGCCGGTGCCGGGTCCGGTGGCCCGTGCCGGGCGGGTGGTGCTGCTCGGCGTGCCGGTGTGTCTGGCGACCATCACCCGCAACTTCCTCGACCGCGAGGGCGTCCCGGATCAGGACCGCGCGGCCTTCCGCGCCCTGGTCGAGGGACATTACGCCATCCGCACCGAGGCGGTGGACATCCGCCGCCACCTCGACGCCCTGCCGGGGCCGGTCCTGCTGGCCCACGACCGGGACGACGAGGAAGCCCCCTACGCCGAGGCGGAAAGCCTGGCCGCCCTGTTGCCCTTGGCCGAAATGGTGACGACCGAGGGGCTGGGCCACGCCGGTCTGCTTACCGCGCCCCGCGTGCTGCGCGCCGCCGCCGCCTTCATGACCTTGCCGGACAATCTCTAAAAGGTTGCGCTTAAAC
>CAZFRK010000219.1:0-5935 GCA_964521375.1 uncultured Rhodobacterales bacterium | reverse complement strand
TCCTCCGACAAGACCCCGACATCATCATGGTCGGCGAGATCCGCGACGAGGAGACGGAAGAGCATCGCCCGGAGCGGCGGTCCGGAGCAGGCGGCGCGCGCGACGATCCAGGAAACCCGTGCCCGCCTCAAGCGGCAGGCGCAACGGTGAGAGGGGAGTCCGGCATCGGGGCCGGGCGTCCGTCAATCTTTGGCCCCAAGGGGCGTCCCTCCGTGGATGAGGCAAGGTCGGAATGAGTGACACACGCGAATTGGCCGTGACCGAAGACGGCGATCTGTGGCTGTTCCAGGAGGGGGGGCTGGACTGTCCTCCGGTCGGGGCGGCCTTCTATCACCCCACGCGCAGCCTGACGTTGGAACTGGAAGGGGGCCGGTTTCAGGTCCTGGCCGCCGATGTGGGCGCCGACATGGCGGACTGGATCGCCGACGCCCGGACCCTGACCATCGCCGAGATCTCGGGCGCGTTGCCGACGGGTGGCTGGCTGGTGCCCTTGTCCCACGAAGGGCGGGCCGCCAATGACCAGCGATAAGGCGACCGTTCGCTGGCTGTCCGCGGACGAGGTCGACGCCAAGCTGCGCGCCGGATTCGCCCAGCCCTTCCGGGTGCGGCCCCTGGCTCCGGCGACCCGCGCGCCCGTGCCCGAGCGGCCGGACGCGGCGCGGGCCTTGTCCGGCGCCGAGGTTCTCAAGCGGCTGCGCCCCCTGGCGCGGGCCAAGCTGCGGGTGGCGCATTACGCGTCCACCGTCGGGGCGGAGACCGGCAAGATCCTCACCAAGCGGCCCTACATCCTGGCGGCGGTCATGGCCTTTCCCGATCCCTTTCCGCCGCCGATCGTCGAAAGCCTGGCCGTCGGCGTCATCGCCGCCGCCCAGATGGTGGGCAATCCGAAAGTCCTGAAAGCGGCGCGGGAGCCGCTGCCGGTCGAGAAATACCGGTCCGTCATGCGCCCGACCAAGGATGGCCAGGCGCTTGAGGTGGACGGCGGGCGGCTGGCGCGCCTTTTGTGGAGCCAGACGGTGCGCGGCACCAAGGATATCGTCAACGCCACGGTCGCCGAGGCCAAGGCCTTTTCGGCGAAGGTTCAACGCGCGTTCCGATTTCGGCAACGCTGACACCCGGCGGGCCCGGGGCGGCCCCGACCCGGCGAACATGGGACATGGGCCATGGATACCCCCCACCGTCGCAAGGCGACCATCGAGCTGGCCAATCCGCTGCGGGTCGCCGTCCTCGGCTCCGCCCATCTGAACGTTCTCAGCCATGTGGCGCCGGGCCGGAAAGGCGAGGCCGAGCATGTCGGGGAGATGGTCATCACCTACGGCGGTTCGGGACACAACATCGCCGTCAATCTGGTGCGCATGGGCCACGAGGTGGTGTTCTCCAGTATCCTGGCCGACACCATGATCTCGCGCTCCATCGACTATGAAATGCGGCGCCTGGGCATCACCACCCGCATCCAGTTCACCGCGGGACTTCAGGACGCGGGCTTTTCGGCCCACCTGTGCGGAGGACAGCTGCTGTCCGCCGTCAGTTCCATTCCGGCGGCGCAGCGCGAGCTGGACCGCGAGATGGTGGAGACGTCCCTGGGCGCGGCCGACGTCTGCGTGGCCGACTGCAACCTGGCCGCCGCCTCCCTGGCGCATATCGTCGGCGCCTGCGCGCGCCTGGACAGACCGCTGTGGCTGAGCGGCGTGTCGGACTTCCAATGCACGAAGATCATCCAGGCCCTGGCGGGGCGACCCGAAGGGGCGGCGCTGGACGGCGCGGCGGTGGTGACGCGGGAGCAGCGCGCGCGCCTGGAAGCCGCCCTGGACCCGGCGATGGCCGGGCCGGAGGACTGTCCCCCCGGGACGCCGCGCGACGGCCACGTCGCCCGTCGCCTCGGCTGGCCGGTCCTGGAACTGGCGGGAACCTCGACGGCGCGTCTGTGGCTGCCCGATGCCCGCGAGCCGATGGAGTGCCGTCTTCAGCCGTCCGGGGGGCGGCGCCAGAGCGAACAGTGGCTGGGCGCGGTCGACTACCTGCTGGCCCTGATGGTGCACCTGGGGCAGTCCCTGGGGTGCTCCATGCGGGAGGCGATGGACGAGGCGATCCAGCGGGTCAGCCGCCTGCACAATGATCGCGCCTGCCACGCCGGGGCGGTCAATCCGCTGGAAAGACACCTCAAGGGGTTGACCAACGGCGCCTTCCGGGACCGCCTGACCGGCGCCCTGAACCGCGCCGGGCTGGAGGCGGGCATGGCCGCCCTCAGCGAGGAGGCGCAGGTGTCGGTCCTGATCCTCGACATCGACCATTTTAAGTCGATCAACGACACCTTCGGCCATGATGTCGGCGACGTGGCCCTGCGCGAGGTCGTCCGCCTGTGCCAGGACCAACTGCGACCGTCGGACATGCTGGCCCGTTGGGGCGGCGAGGAATTCATCGTCATCCTGCCCGACCAGGGCGGCGCCGAGGCCATGGCCGTCGCCGAGCGTATCCGCCGGAAGATCGGCGGGGCGGAGATTCCGGGCATCGACCGCCCGGTGACCATTTCCCTGGGGGTAGGCGCGGGCGTCCTGGCGGACTTCGCGGACCTGCGGCGGGCCGCCGACGAGGCGCTCTACCGGGCCAAGCGGGGCGGGCGCGACCGCGCCGTCCTGGCCGACGCCGTCTAACGGCGGGCACGGGACGGCGCGGGGATGGGTCCGCGGGTTAGGCCGGGCCGAGCGCGTCGATGCCTTCCAGGCGACCGCCGATCACGTCCTCGAACAAGGCGTCGAAGGAGGAGAAGGTCTCCAGCTCCTCCAGGTCCTGCGCGTCGATGACGCAGAACTCCTTGGTGTCGGCGTCGTAGAGGTAGAACTCCTCGTCGCCGCGGCCCAACAGCAGCACGCCGTCCATCTCGAAGGACCGCGCGAAGGCGGCGTTGGAGCCGAGCAGCGAGGCCACGCCGTCGTCGTCGCCGCGCACGCCGTGGAAGTCGACGCCGTTCCAGCGCAGGCCGTCGGTCACGTCCAGGAACCGCAGATAGCTGTCCGGGACGGCGGGGAAATTCTGGTCCTGGAGGTGGCCGTTCAGGCGCCGCACGTCCAGAGCCGAGGCCGGAGGTGGCAGAACCGCGTCCTCGGTCTTCAGGCGCTCAAGGGTGTCTTTCAGCATGTCGGTCTCCCTCACCGGGCCGCGCCGTGGACGGCGGCCCGCGCTTGCCAGGCGGCGGTTTCGTTCGAAACCCGCTCGCCGCCTTGTCTTTCGGGAAGATAGATCGGCGGGTGGGCCTTGTCATGGTAGACGTTGCCTTCCGGCATGGCGGCCAGGATGGTGCGCGTCTGCCCCTTCGAGATGTCGTTGAGCTGCGGGTCCTGGTGCTTGTGGATCAGCTCGTGGTCATGCCGGTTGATCAGGACCAGATTGGCGTAGTCGTTGGTGCCGCCGCCGCCGATCGGATGCTTGTGGTGGGTGTTGAAGCCGTTGGGCGTGCGGCCCTGGGCCATCTGATCCACCTCTTTCTCCTTGAACCCGGCGTCCAGAAGCTCCTTGCGGCGGAGCCGCGCCAGGTCGAACAGGAACTCCGCCCGCACCGTGTTGAAGTGCCGCCGCATGGCCTTCTTGTCGGCCTTCCGGGGAACCGTGTAGGCCAGCTCCCGCAGAGGCATGGTCTCGATGGCCTTGGGCAAGGTCGTCGCCGGGGCGACGTCCTTACGTTTCAGGCGGATCTTCTTTTTATCCTTGCCCATGGGCTAACGGTCCTTTCTAGCGGCTCGCCGTCTGGCGCTGGGCCATGCGGGCGCGGGTCTCCTCGGCGGTGGCTGTCTTGGCCGTGTCCTGCCCGGCGGCGCCGGACTTGGTGTATTCGTACCAAGGCCGTCGCCAGTCGCCGGAGGTGTTGTGGACCATGACCTCCGCCGGGGGGCGTTCTGTCACGGTGGAGGTCTTGCCGTCGGCGAAGCGCAGGGTCACGCCGTTGCGGGGCACGGCCTCGGACTTGACGCCCAGGTCGCGCGCCACCTCGGCGTGGGTTTCGATCTGCTGGGCGTTGCCGTGGATCGGGATGTGGGTCTTGGGACGCAGGGCGGCGAGGGCCTGGCTCAGTTCCTCGCGGCTGGCGTGGCCGCTGCGATGAATGGGACGGCCCTCGCGCTCGGCCCGCTCGGCGGTCACCACGGTGGCGCCCTGAGCTTCCAGATCCTTGACCATCTTGCCCATGGCGAAGCGCACCGGCGGGATCGACCGTTGGGGAATGAGCACCGTCGTATTGGCGTCCATCGTCACGTCGCGGTGCTCCCCGGCGGCCATGCGGGTCAGGCCCGCGCCGTCCTGGGCGAAGGCGCCGGTGGTGATGATCATGGTCTTGGCCGGGTCCAGGTCGCGCTTGGCGGCGGCGCGCCCGTCGATGACGTCGGGCTTGCCGCCCAGGACCTTGGCCGGGTCGTGACCGGCGGCCTTCAGGTTGCTCCAGTTGTTGACCAGCGAGGCGCCGGTCAGGACCACGGTGCGGCCTTCGGCGTTGGCGGCCTTCACCAGCTCGGCCACGCGATCCATCTGGGTGCCCAGGACGGCGGCGACGATACGCCGTCCCTTGTTTTCCTTGACCATGGCGGCCAGGTTGGCGCCGACCTCGGCCTCCGTCGGCGGCGCCTTGTCGGACGCCTTTGAGGAGATCGAGGTGGAGTCCGCCAGCATGGCGTCGACGCCCTTGTCGCCGATGGATGTCCACTGGTCCAGGCTGGAGCGTTCACCGAAGCTGAGCGTCTTGTCGAACTTGTAGTCGCCGGTGTGGAAGACCGAGGCGTCCTTGGTCTTGATGTGCAGGGCGGTGGCGTCGGGCATGTGATCGACGGGCACGAAGGTCACCTCGGCCCCGGCCACCGAGATCTTGTCGCCGGGCGTGACGGTGTTGATGGTCGGCCACTTGGCGGGTTTGACCTTGGCGTCGGTCAGGGTCTTCTCCATCACCTTGGCGGTGAAGGGCGTCGTATAGACCGGCGGGACGTCGTAGCCCTGCTTGATCAGGTGCGGGATGGCGCCCAGGTGGTCCATGTGGCCGTGGGTGACGATCAGGGCCTCGGCCGCCGGGCCGTCGGCGGGCGGCTGGCCGCGGCGCGACAGATGGCGGTCGAAATCCGGGATGGCCATTTCATGGTTCGGATCGTCGTTCAGGAAGCGGCTTCCGGCGTCGACCAGGAAGGTCTTGCGCTCGGGTCCGCTCGGCCCCTGGGTGACGACATCGTAGCGGTGGGAGTTGCCGCCGATGTTCTCTTCGTTGTTGCCGCCGAGGGATTCCCAATAGAGGCCGGGCTGGCGCATCGCTTCGTCCGTCACGGTCGCCCCCTATGCCCGGCGCTCGGAAGGCGCGTCGGCCTCGACGCCCTCCCGCTCGGTGATCCAGGCCATGCGCACGACCGCAAGCGTGCGGGCGTCGGCGTCGGCGGTATCGTCGAAGTCGGCCAGTCCCTGAACCAGGGTTGCCAATTCGGCCTCATCCATCGACAGAAGCGAGCGGTCGGGGTGGGTCCGCTCCAGCGTTTCCGCCAGAGCCCAAGGGTCCTGCCAAGTCAGGGTCATCGACGTGTCCTTTACATCGGGGGCATTCCGGAAGCGCGCAGAATGGCACGAGTGAAAAATTTTGGCAAGTTTTGTCTATTTGCCAAGGATGCTGCCACCTCTCGCGTTTCAGCCCTTGGACGCTTGGCCGTCCGGAGCGAGCATGTCGGCAAAGTGACATTTGACAAAATGGACATCCAATCTATCGTGGCCCATCGACTTTGGACGGGAGGGTCGCTTGACCTCGGACAGCGCGCGTGCCTGGCCTCCGCCGCCGGAGGGGCCGCATCATCAGGCCCTGCTGCGGTTCGCCTTGTCGCAGGCGGACTATTTGCCGCCGTCGCTCGCGGCGCGACTGCGCGCCGCCGCGGCGGCGGACCGGGTCCCGGCGGCCCTGATGGAGACGGCGCGGCGCCCC
>CAZFRK010000218.1:0-5937 GCA_964521375.1 uncultured Rhodobacterales bacterium | reverse complement strand
GAGCAGAAGCTGGCCGAACGCGACGCCCGCCACGACCGCCTGGGCGACAGCCGCTACGTGCTGGAACCCAACGTCAAGGAGGACAAGGGCGGCCTGCGCGACCTGCACACCCTGTTCTGGATCTCGCGTTACCTCTACGGCGTCCAGGACGTGCGCGAACTGGTCGACCGCGGCATTCTGAACAGCCAGACCGCGCGCCGCTTCGTCAAGGCGCAGACCTTCCTGTGGACGGTCCGCTGCCACCTCCATTACCTGACCGGTCGCGGCGAGGACCGCCTGACCTTCGATCTCCAGAAGGAAATCGCCACCCGCCTCGGCTACACCGACCACAAGGGGGCGGCGGGCGTCGAACGCTTCATGCGGCACTACTTCCTGATCGCCAAGGATGTCGGCGACCTGACCCGCATCTTCTGCGCCGTCCTGGAAGAGCAGAACAAGCGCCGCCCCCGCCTGCGCCTGCGACGGCGCAAGGAAGTGGACGGCTTCATCGTCGAGGGCAACCGCGTCGGTTTCGCCAAGCAGGTGGACCTGGAGGCCGAGCCGGTGCGTATCATGCGCCTGTTCCGCATGGCCCAGACCATGGACCTGGACGTGCACCCCAACGCCCTGAAGCGGGTCACGGAAAACCTGAAGCTGGTCACCCGGTCGCGTCCCGACCCGGAGGCCAACGCGCTGTTCCTGGACATGCTCTGCGACCGCAAGGACCCCGAAATCACCCTGCGGCGCATGAACGAGGCCGGGGTCTTCGGGCGCTTCATCCCCGAATTCGGCCATGTCGTCGCGCAGATGCAGTACGACATGTACCATGTCTATACGACCGACGAGCACACCATCCGGGCCATCGGCATCCTGCACCGCATCGACCAGGGCATGCTGGCCGACGACCTACCGGTGGCGACGCACATCATGCCGACCATCGATTCCCGGCGCGCCCTTTATGTCGCCACCATGATGCACGACATCGCCAAGGGGCGCGGCGGCGACCATTCCGAGCTGGGCGCCAAGATGGCGACCAAGCTTTGCCCGCGCCTGGGCCTGACGCCCGAGGAGACCGAGACCGTCGCCTGGCTGGTCCTGCACCACCTGGACATGAGCCGGACCGCCTTCAAGCGCGACATCGACGATCCGCAGACCCTGATCGACTTCGCCAACCTGGTGCAAAGCCCGGAACGGCTGAAGCTGCTGTTGATCCTGACCTGCGTCGACATCCGCGCCGTCGGCCCCAAGGTGTGGAACGGCTGGAAGGCGGCCCTGCTGCGCGAACTCTATTACCGCACGGTGGACACCCTGCAGGGCAGCCTGTCGGCGGAAGCGCGCGATTCGCGGGTCAGCCGCAAGAAGGATCAGGTGCGCGAGGTCCTGGCCGACTGGCCCCAGGACGACATCGAGGATTTCCTGGCCCTGGGTTATCCCAGCTATTGGCTGGTCTACGACACCATGACCCACCAGCGCCACGCCCACATCATCCGCGACGCCGAGGCCTCGGGCCAACCGCTGGCCATGGAGTTGGTTCCCGACACCGAACGGGACGTGGTGGAAGTGACCATCTACTGCTCCGACCACCCCGGCCTGTTCTCGCGCATCACCGGCGCCATGTCGCTTCTGGGCTGCTCCATCGTCGACGCCAAGATCATCACCATGACCAACGGCATGGCGCTGGACAGTTTTTCGGTCCACGACCCCAAGGGCGAGCTTCAGATCAGCCAGGACAAGCAGCAACGCCTGCGCCAGACCGTCCAGGACGTGCTGATCGGCAAGCTGCACCTGAAGAAGGCGCTGGCCAACCGCCCGTCCCAACTGCCGTCGCGGACCAAGGTCTTCTCGGTCGCCCCGCGCGTCATCATCGACAACGCGATTTCCAATACGCACACGGTGATCGAGGTCAACGGGCGCGACCGGGCGGGCTTCCTCTACGACGTGACGCGCACCCTGACAGACCTGGGGCTGCAAATCGCCTCGGCGCATATTTCCACCTACGGCGAGCGGGCGGTGGACGTCTTCTACGTCAAGGACATCTTCGGCATGAAGGTCGACCACCAGGGGAAGTTGCGGCAAATCCGCGAGGCCCTGTTCGAGGTGGTCGCCGCCGAACAGCAGCCGCCACCACTGAAACGCAAGGTCGGCTAGCGGCGGGCGCCCCTCCGGAGTCGACAGACCGGTCCCAAAGGACTACCGTCGGATGATGAAGGAGAGCGCCCCGCGTCTCCAGCGGTCGGCGCCCGGCGCCGCCGCCCTGGTAGGAGCGTTCCCATGGGACGATTCCTGATTGTCGAGGACGACGACACCCTGCGGGACGGCTTCGGGTCCGTGCTTCGGTTGGAAGGCCATGACGTCCGCACCGCCGTCAACGGACGGCAGGCGCTGATGATGATGGACGGGGAATGGCTGCCCGACGCCATTTTCCTGGACCTGACCATGCCGGTGATGAGCGGCTGGGAATTCCGCGACGCCCAGCGCGGCGATCCCCGGCTGCGGGACATCCCGATCATCGTCCTGTCGGGCGCCGAGGCGGTCGGCGTCGACGCCCTGGAACCCTACGGCCATCTGAAAAAGCCGTTTCGGCTGGAAGACATGCTGGACGCCATCGGACGCCTCTTGGCGCCCCCGGCGCCGACGCCGGAACCGCGACTGCCCTGACCTCCCGCCGGGGCCGCGCCTTCTGGTCCGTCCGATCCGACGACGGCCCCATGGCGGTGGCCCCTCGGCGACGGCGGTCCTCCGTCGGTCCCCCCTCTCACCAGGCCCCGACCGACGGGAGAAACGCCGCGAGGCCGTCAGGCGGCGGCGTCTCCCTTGTGGACGATGACGCCGTACCAACCCAATCCTTCGTAGGTTTCATAGCCGGGCGTCAGGGACCAGGCCGTCAGGGTGCCGTTGGCGTCCTTGCGGTGGCCCATGGCCCGCCCGTCCTTGGGCAGGGAAATGGTCTCGGTCAGGATGCCCTTGCCGTCGGAGGCGGCGATGACCCGCCCCGCGGCATCGACCAGCAGGCAGCGCGTGCGCGCCATTTCCTCGTCGGACAGGCGCACGCCCTTGACCACGGCCTCGGCCTGCGGTTCCCAGTCGAAGAAGATGGCCAGCACGCCGATAGGCTTGCCGTCGGTCTCCCCTCCGGCGCGAATGGCCGTGGCGTAGGTCGCGGCCTGCCCACCGTCCAAGGCATCATGGGCACGCACGTCGTCGACCACGAACTCCCCGCCGTCGCGGGTCGCCAGGGCGTCCTTGAACCACGGCTGATGTCCGGCGTTCATGCCGCGCGCCCGCGTGTAACGGTCGGGCCGCCCGTTGGCGACGACCTTGCCGTCCAGATCCAGGACCCAAAGGTCCAGGTAGACCGTGTAGGACGACAGAATGACGCCCAGGCGCTGGCTGGCCCGCCGCGCGGTGCCGTCCTCGGGCCGCTCCAGGGCGTCGACGACCGCGCTGTCGGTCGCCCACCAGCGCACGTCGCAGGAGCGTTCGAAGAGGTTGCGGTCGATGATCTCGATCATGTTCAGCGCCAGGTCGGCGAGCCGCGTGCCGCGCACATGCTCGACCAGGCCGCGCCCGAGGACCGACAGGTCCTGCGCGCTTCCGGCCAGTTCGATCTCCAGTTCCTTGGCCACCGACGTGATGGACTGGGAGATGGACTTGACCTCGTTGGCGACGACGGCGAACCCGCGCCCGTGTTCGCCCGCGCGGTGCGCTTCGATCAATGCGTTCAGGGCCAGCATCCGAACGGATCCGGTAATGGTGTGAATCTCACTCATTTTCGACGCGGTCACGGCGGAGACCTTGTCGGCCAGCTCGACGACACGTTCCGGGTTCGACATGGGGGGCAACCTCTTATGGTTGATGAGAGAGTCCTCATAAATGAGCAATGTTCATGCCAACTTCTCCACCCAGCAACATGCCGCACCGCGGCAGAAATCCCGCGCGCCATGCTCAGGAAATGAGCAGATGTTGCCCACCAGAAACCCACACTTTCCATAAGCCCTAAAACAGCCCGCCTGGCACCTCCTCCTTGCCCGGTCGCCCGCTTTCCGGGACAATGCCAAGGACCCGACGGACCGGGCCAAAGGGATCGTCTCCCATGGCCCAAGAGGCGTGACCGACACGCCGTGACCGCGCGAGAGGCCCCATGCCGCACCGCTCCGACCACCGCCACGCCCCGGACAATGGACCGGACAACGCCCCACCGACGGCCTGGGAGCGGGAGTGGGACACCGCGCGGACGGAGAATCGCGAACGCCGCCGTCAGCGCCCCCTGCTGCGCTCGGTGGCGCGCGGACTGGGCAAGCGGTGCCCCAGGTGCGGGGCCAAGGGCACCTTGATGCTGGAGTTCCTGAAGCCCACCCCGGCCTGCGATGTCTGCGGCGAATCCTACAGCCACATCCGTACCGATGATTTCGCACCATGGCTGTCGATTATTGTCCTCGGCCACGTCCTCCTGCCGTCGGCGGTCTCGGTGGAACGCCTGTGGCATCCGCCCTTGTGGCTGCACCTGCTGATCTGGGTGCCGCTGGCCGCCGAACTGATCGTCGCCTTCCTGCCCCGGGCCAAGGGCGCGGCGCTCGGCCTCATGTGGTCGCTCGGCCTACGCGGCGACGAACACCAATACTGACGCCCCCAAGACCGGCGCGCCCAAGACCGGCGCCTCATCGGGCCGCGACATCAAACCACGACGTCAGGGCGCCACGAACACCCGACAGCGCGATGTCCCGTCGCTGAGGAAGTGGTAGGTCTTGTCCGCCTCCGCCTTCCCCAACGGGTCGTAGAGGTTGTAGCCCCGCTTGGCGATGCCCAGCAGCCCCCGGCCTTCCTTCCCCGAATAACGGATGAAGGTCTCGGCGATGCGCCGCTGGTTGAACTTGCCGAGACGGCAGAGTTGCGACAGTTCGACGCTGCGGTTGCCGACATCGGTGAAGGGGTTGGCCGTTTCGGCCCATTGGCGGGGACTGAAGTCCAGGGCGACGGCGCCTCCCATGGGTCCCAACAGCAAGACCGCGACCAGCAGGGCGAGGCGTGGCGCCCCGCCCACCGACCGCCGCCCATCGGCGGGGCCTTTCGACCAGCTATGCCGCCCTTGCCTGGTCATGCCGCCCGGCCTGTCCTTGCCCGCGACCGGCGACCGGCGCCGCCGCTTCATTGGTCGTCCAGGCTACCATGATGGGACAGGAGCGGGCCATAGAGGTCGGGGCGGCGGTCCCGGAACACGCCCCAGGCGACGCGGTCGGCGCGGACCGCGGCCAGATCGAAGGCGGCGGTGATGACGCCCTGGTCATGACGCCCGAAGGCGGCCACGTCGGCTCCCCGATGGTCGGTGATGAAGGACGAGCCGTAGAAGGTCAGGTCGCAGGCCGCGCCCGCTTCCCGTCCCGTGCGGTTGGAGGCGATGACCGGCACGAGGTTGGCCCCTGCATGCCCCCGCATGACGGCGCGCCAATGGTCGCGACTGTCCAGGGAAGGGTCGTGCGGCTCCGACCCGATGGCCGTCGGATATAGCAGGGCCTCGGCCCCCATCAAGGCCATGGCGCGCGCCGCCTCGGGAAACCATTGGTCCCAGCAGATGCCGACGCCGAAGGTCCCGAACCGGGTCTTCCAGACGCGAAAGCCGGTGTCACCGGGCGTGAAGTAGAACTTCTCCCCGTAGCCCGGCCCCTGCGGGATATGCGACTTGCGGTAATTGCCGAGCACCCGTCCGTCGGCGTCGATCATGGCCAAGCTGTTGAAGTGGCAGGTCCCGGCGCGCTCGAAATAGGACAGCGGCAGGACCACGCCCAGCTCCGCCGCCAGGGCGCTGAAGCGGGCGATGACGGGATTCCCCTCGAACGGACGGGCGCGGTCGAACCACGCGGCGTCCTGATCCTTGCAGAAATAGGGAGTTTCGAAGAGTTCCTGCGGCAGGACGACCTGGGCGCCCCGGCCCGCCGCCTCCCGCACCAGGGACTCGGCGCG
>CAZFRK010000217.1:0-5941 GCA_964521375.1 uncultured Rhodobacterales bacterium | reverse complement strand
CGTCAAGATGGGCACCACCGTCGCCACCAAAGCGCTTCTCGAACGCACGGGAGACCGCACCCTCCTGGTCGTCACGGAAGGCTTCGGCGACGCCTTGCGCATCGGCTACCAGAACCGCCCTCGCCTGTTCGATCGCCACATCGTCCTTCCCGACATGCTCTATGAGCAGGTCCTGGAAGTCCCCGAGCGCCTGACCGCCCAGGGAGAGACCTTGCGCACCCTCGACCTGGAGGTCCTGCGGGACGGCCTGCGCCGCGCCTACGACGACGGCATTCGCGCCTGCGCCATCGTCTTCATGCACGGCTACCGCTACCACGACCACGAACGGCATGCCGCCGCCCTGGCGCGCGAGGTCGGCTTCACGCAGGTGTCCACCAGCCATGAAACCTCGCCGCTGATGAAGTTTGTCGGTCGCGGCGACACCACGGTGGTGGACGCCTACCTCTCGCCGATCCTGCGCCGCTACGTGGACCGCGTCGCTAGGCATCTGGGGGACGCCCGGTTGATGTTCATGCAGTCCAACGGCGGCCTGACCGAAGCGGGCCTGTTCCAGGGCAAGGACGCCATCCTGTCCGGCCCCGCCGGGGGCGTCGTCGGCATGGCGCGAACGACCGACATGGCCGGATTCAAGAAGATCATCGGTTTCGACATGGGCGGCACCTCGACCGACGTGTCCCATTACGACGGCGCCTATGAACGCACCTTCGAAAGCGTCGTCGCCGGGGTGCGCCTGCGGGCACCGATGATGGCGATCCATACGGTGGCGGCGGGCGGCGGCTCGATCTGCGGGCTGGACCAGGGGCGCCTGCGCGTCGGGCCGGACAGCGCCGGAGCGGCGCCCGGTCCCATGTGCTACCGCAATGGCGGTCCGCTGACCGTCACCGACTGCAACGTCGCCCTGGGACGCCTGCGCCCCCGCCACTTCCCCCACGTCTTCGGCGCCAAGGGCGACCAGCCCCTGGACGCGGAAAGTCCGCGCGCCGCTCTCGCCGCCCTGGCCGCCGAGATCGGATCGACCGCCGAGGAGGTGGCCGAGGGCTTCCTGCGCATCGCCATCGAGAACATGGCCAACGCCGTCAAGCAGATCTCCGTCCAACGTGGCTACGACGTCAGCGACTATGTCCTGGCCTGCTTCGGCGGCGCCGGTGGACAGCATGCCTGCGGCGTGGCCGACGCCCTAGGCATGACCACCGTGTTCCTGCACCCCTTCGCCGGAGTTCTGTCGGCTTACGGCATGGGCCTGGCCGATCTGCGGGCGATGCGCCAGCGCACCCTGGAAATCCCCATGGAGGACGCCAGCCTGCGCGCCGCCACCTATGCCGCCGACAAGATGGCCGAGCAGGCGCGGGACGAACTTCTCCGCCAAGACGTCCTGGAAACCAACATCACCCTGTTGCGCCGGGCCCATCTGCGCTACCAGGGCACGGACACGGCGCTTCTGGTGCCCCTTGACGAGGCGGCGGCCATGCGGCGGGCCTTCGAGGAGGCCCACCGCCGCCAATTCGGCTTCGTCGCCGAGGGTCGCCCCCTGGTCATCGAGGCGATCTCCATCGAGGCCGTCGGCAAGACCAATCATATCGACGATCCGATCATCGCCCGTCCCAAGGACGCCAAGCCGCCCGAACCGCTGGACAGGGCAGAGGTCTGCTTCGGCGGCCAATGGCGGGAGACGCCCGTCTACGACCGCCTCGCCCTGCATCCGGATGACCGCGTCGACGGACCGGCCATCATCATCGAACCGACGGCGACCACGGTCATCGATCCCGGCTGGTCGGGCGAAATGACCAATCGTGCCCACCTCATCCTGCGCCGGACCACCCCGCGCCCGCGCCGCGAAAGCATCGGCACGGACGCCGACCCGATCATGCTGGAGGTCTTCAACAACCTCTTCATGTCCATCGCCGAACAGATGGGCGCAACCCTTCAAAACACGGCGCACAGCGTCAACATCAAGGAACGACTGGATTTTTCCTGCGCCGTCTTCGACAGCGCCGGCAACCTGGTCGCCAACGCCCCGCATATGCCCGTCCACCTGGGATCCATGGGCGAAAGCGTCCACACCATCATCGACGCCCGGGGAAACGCCCTGAAACCGGGGGACGTCTATGCCCTGAACGCCCCGTTCAACGGCGGCACCCACCTGCCCGACGTCACCGTCATCACGCCGGTCTTCGACGCGGCGGGCCTGAAGGTGCTCTTCTATGTCGCCTCGCGCGGCCATCACGCCGACATCGGCGGCATCACGCCCGGGTCCATGCCCCCCTTCTCCACCAGCGTCGAGGAAGAGGGCGTGCTTCTCGACGCGGTGCCCGTGGTGCGCGACGGCCACCTCCTGGAAGACGACCTACGCGCCCTGCTCGGCCACGGCAAGTATCCGGCCCGCAACCCCGACCAGAACATCGCCGACCTACGGGCACAGATCGCCGCCAACGAAAAAGGCGTCCACGAACTGCGGAAGATGGTCGATCATTTCGGCCTCGACGTGGTCGAGGCCTACATGGGCCACGTCCAGGACAACGCAGAGGAAAGCGTCCGCCGCGTCGTGGGCACCCTGGCGACCGGCTCTTTCGTCTCCGAAATGGACGATGGCGGCGTCATCGCCGTGCGCGTCACCGTGGACGCCGAAGCGCGGCGGGCGACCGTCGACTTCTCCGGCACCTCCGACCAGCGGGACAGCAACTTCAACGCCCCCTCGGCGGTGACGCGGGCCGCCGTTCTCTACGTCTTCAGAACCCTGGTGGACGCCCCCATTCCCATGAACGAGGGCTGCCTGAAGCCGGTGAACATCATCATTCCCGAAGGCTCCATGCTGAATCCGGTCTACCCAGCCGCCGTGGTGGCGGGAAACGTGGAAACCAGCCAGGCCATCGTCGACGCGCTTTACGGGGCGCTCGGCGTCATGGCCGCCAGTCAGGGGACCATGAACAACTTCACCTTCGGCGATGCCCAGTACCAATATTACGAAACCATCTGCGGCGGCTCCGGCGCGGGACCGGATTTCGACGGCACCGACGCCGTCCATACTCATATGACCAATTCCCGCCTGACCGACCCCGAAGTCCTGGAATGGCGATTCCCGGTTCTTCTGGAATCCTTCTCCATCCGCGAGGGATCGGGCGGCGAAGGACGCCACAAGGGCGGCGACGGCGTCATCCGGCGTCTCCGTTTCCTGGACCGCATGACCGCCGGGATCCTGTCCAACCGGCGCCGCGTCCCGCCCTACGGCATGGCCGGGGGGGGACCTGGGCAGCCGGGCCGGGCCTATGTGATCCACGACGGGGAACCCCGTGAGCTCCGGTCGGTGGATCAGGTGGAGATGGAACCGGACGACGTTTTCGTGATTGAAACGCCCGGCGGCGGAGGCTACGGACCGCCGGAAAGCTGACAGAGCCCTTGTGCTCCGCTACAGTATCCCTCGGACCGATGCCCGTGAGACCGCCGTGATCAGCCGCGACGCCATCCGCGACGGGTTCCTGCTCGACATGGTTCGTCGGGCCGGCAACCCCATCCACCTGAACAGCGAATCCGACCTGGACGCCTCGCTCGCCGAGACCATGGCCCAGGCCCCCGAGGCCATCCGCCGGGGCGATGACGCCTGGGTCTTCGGATACGGTTCCCTGATGTGGAACCCGGCCATCCACTTCCAGGAACGACGGGTCGCCACCCTGCACGGATACCATCGCGATTTCTGCCTGTGGACGCCCGTCGGACGCGGCTCGCCCGACTTTCCCGGCTTGGTCCTGGGTCTGGCGCCCGGCGGCGCCTGCAAGGGGGTCGCCTATCGCGTCGCCGCCAACGCGGTGGCGGAAGAGTTCGGCGTCCTGTGGCGGCGGGAAATGATCTCCGACGGCTACATACCGCGATGGGTCACGCTGCGCACCAGCGAGGGTCCGGTCTCCTCCCTGACCTTCGTCATCAACCGCCGCTCGGACCGCTACGCCGGTGGCGTCTCCGACACCGAGCGCATCCGCCATATCGCCCACGCCGAAGGCGACCTCGGCACCAGCCGGGACTACCTCTTGTCCACCGTCGCCCATCTTGACGAGATCGGTTTCCCGGATCGCCGCCTGCACGCCCTGAAGGACGGCCTTCTGGCGCGCCTGGACGAGGAGTCCGGACCGTGAAGCCGTCCCTTCTCCTCGGACTTTCGGCGGGGATTCTGGCGCTGGTTCTGGCGTCCTGCTCGACGCCGACGCCGAGTCCCCGCTCGACGGCGTCCTCCAAGGCCCCGCCACGGCCCGCCGGACCCGGATGCGTGGTCGATCTGAACTACGCGGGCGCGGCCTTCGACCGTCAGCCGGACACAGCGACACCGCGGGGCTGCGGGGTCGCCACGGCGGTCAGCCTGATGGCCATGCCAACGCTCCTGAACCGCCCTGTCCTGGTCGATTGCGGCCTGGCGAGCGCCTTGGCGTCCTGGGACCGGCGCGTCATTCAGCCCGCCGCCCAGGCGACTTTCGGCCAGGGCGTGGCCCAGGTCCATCATTACGGCGGCTATGTGTGCCGCGAACGCCGCTCCGGCGGTCGCCTGTCGGAACATGCCTATGGCCGCGCCATAGACATCGCCGCCTTCGAACTGGAGGACGGCACGGTCATCAGCGTTCACCGCCACTGGTCGGCGGGAGACCGCCGGGAAAGCTTCCTGCGAAGCGTCGCGGCGGGTGCCTGTCCCTACTTCAGCGTCGTTCTCAGCCCCAACAGCGACGCCGACCACACCAACCACCTGCACCTGGACGTCGGACCCTGGAAACTATGCAGCCCCTGACACCCCGCCTCCTTGCCCGTCTCATCGGCGGCATGACCGGCTTGGTCGGCCTGACGGGTTTGGTTTTGGCCTGCCTGGGTCCCGACAGCGCGCGGGCGGCGACCGAAACGGGGTTCATGGCGGTCGAGGTCGACACGGGCCGGATCGTCGCGGCCAGCCGTCCCGACACCCCCTTCATTCCGGCATCGGTCAGCAAATTGCCGACGGCGCTGGCCGTCCTGCAAAGGCTCGGCCCCGGGCACCGCTACACCACCCGCCTTCTGCGCAGCGGCATGATTCAGGACGGCGTCCTGCGCGGCGACCTCTATCTGGTCGGCGGCGGTGATCCCATGCTCGATCATCCGGCGCTCCAGGCGATGGCTCAAGCCTTGTCGGACGCCGGAGTAAAAAGGGTCGAGGGACGGTTCGTCTACGATGGCTCGGCGCTACCGCACATTCCCATCCTCAATGACCGCCAGCCGCCGGACGCCAGCTACAATCCGGGTCTCGACGGCCTGTCCCTGGACCACAACCGCTTTCTGGTAACCTGGGCGAACGGACGCCCCGTCGGCGCGCAGATCCCGCTCGACCCGCTTCCCGTGGACAGTCTTCCGGAACCGGAGACCCCAACCTGGCTGCCGGTGCGGACTCCGGCGGCCTTCGCCGCCCGCACGTTCGTCTGGGCCGCCTCGCAGGTCGGCGTTACGCTGCCGCGACCGGTCTCCGGTCATGCTCCGGCGGGTGCCCACCCGCTGGTCAGCCATCAAAGCCCGGCGCTGGCCGACGCCCTGCGCGCCATCCTGTACTATTCCAACAATGTCGCGACGGAGATCGTGGCGCTGACGGCGACCGGCGCCGCGTCGCCCCATGACGCGGAGGCCACGCTCCTCGCCGACCTGCGGCGACGCCTGCCGGACCTGGACTCCCGCGGTCTGGTCCTGCCCAATGCCTCGGGCCTGAACGACGAGGCCCGCATGACGCCTCGCCAATGTGTCCGTTTCGCCTTGGAGGCCGCGCGTTCCCCCCAGAGGGACGACCTTCTGCCGCCCCTTCTGCTGGAGCCTTTCGCCAAACCCGACGACCGCCTTCCCTCGCCCAGCCCACTACGAGCCAAGACGGGAACGCTGGCCTATGCCCGAGCCTTGTCGGGTACGGTGGAAACCGTGACCGGTCGCAAGGTCGCCTTTTGCGTCATGA
>CAZFRK010000216.1:0-5952 GCA_964521375.1 uncultured Rhodobacterales bacterium | reverse complement strand
CGATCCACTCGTCGCGCTTGATGGCGCGGTCCAGGGCGGCGGTCATGGCGGCGCCCGACGCCGACACTAGGTCATAGTCCAGGCCGTAGGCCTCGATGGTCTCGTTGGACAGGCGCATCAAGCCGGCGCCCGGGTCGATGCCCTGGATCTTGCCGTCCAGCTTGTCCTTCACCGACTCCTTCTTCAGGTCCTCGATGGAGGCCAGCTCGTCCTTGGGCACGTAGTTCGGCACCACCCAGCCGAGGCTGGCGTTGCCGTAGATCAGGCTCAGGTTGACGACGTCCTTGCCGACCTTGTCGATGTAGTCGGCGTGGGTTCCCGGCTGCCAGGACATGAGCATGGCGTCGATGTCGCCCTTGGCGACGCCCTGGTACTGCGGGGCGATGTCGGTCTGGATTAGCTCGACCTCCTGGCCCAGGCGATCCTCCAGGACCTTGGCCGCGACCTTGGTCACGAACTCGGCGTCGGACCAGGCGGTCCAGCCCAGGCGCACCGTGTCGGCGGCGACCGCCGGCGTGGTGAGACCGGCGGCGACGGCCGTCGCGACGATCATCTTGCGGGTAAACCCAAACATATCGTGTCCTCCTATCGAGGCGGTAAGAAACTTGGTGAAACGGTCCCGGACCGACGGTCAGCCGCCGTCCGAGGTGGCGGACTTGGTCTTGCCGCGCAGGGCGTCGAGCAGGCCGCCGAGGCCGCCGCGCGCGCCACCCGCCGAGGTCCGCGCCCCGACCGACTGGGTGATGCGGTCCAGGATGATGGCCAGCACCACGACGCCCAGGCCGCCCTCGAAGCCGAGGCCGACGTCCAGACGCTGAATGCCGGTCAGAACGGTGTTGCCCAGACCACCGGCGCCGATCATCGAGGCGATCACCACCATCGACAGGGCCAACATGATGGTCTGGTTGATGCCCGCCATGATGGACGGCAGGGCAAGCGGAAGCTGCACCTTGCGCAGCAACTGGCCTTCGGTGCAGCCGAAGGCCAGACCGGCCTCGACGTTTTCCGTCGGAACGTGACGGATGCCGAGGTTGGTCAGGCGGACCACCGGCGGCATGGCGAAGACGACCGTGGCGATGGTGCCCGGCACCTTCCCCAGGCCGAAGAACATGGCCGCCGGGATCAGATAGACGAAGGGCGGCATGGTCTGCATCAGGTCGAGCACCGGCCGCACGATCATCTGTACCCGGTCGCGCCGGGCCATGGCGATGCCGATGGGCATGCCGATGGCGATGGCGACGATGGCCGACGCCAGAACCAGGGCCAAGGTGGTGACCATTTCGTCCCACAGCCCCATGCCGCCGATCAGCACCATGGCCAGCGCCGCGAAGACGCCGAAGCCGAGGCCGACGCGCCACAGGCTGAGGGCCACCACGACCACCGCCAGAAGCCACGGCGGCAGGAATTCCAGGGACGCCTCCAGGGCGTCCACCACCGCCTCGATGACGGCGGCGACGGCGTCCAGGGCGGGTGCCCAGTTGATGGTCACATAGTCGACCGCGGCACTGACCCAGTCGCCGATTTCAATGTCGTAGTCCATGGTTCTACCCCGCCCGGTCCAGAGTCTGCAGAAGCGCCGTCTTGGAGATCACCCCGTGATAGCGCCCGCCCTCGTCGACCACCGGCACGGACCAGCGGCTCTCGGCGACCCTGGACAAGACGTCCGACAGGCCCATGTCGGCCGGAACCGGCTCGACCTCCTTGAGGAAGGTGTTGACGAACAGGGATTCGTCGCCGTCCTTGTCCGCCCGCTTCAGTTCGGCCATCAGGCTGTCGATGGAGACATAGCCCTGGTAGCGGCGGTGCTTGTCCAGGACCACGGCCTGTTCGCGGTCGTGTTCGCGCAACGACTGAAGGGCGGCGCGGATGCTGGTGCCCGGTCGTTCGATGACGGTGACGGTCTTCTTGCGCGCGATGTCCCCGGCGCTGAGGACCTGGGTCACGTCGACGTTGCGGAAAAAGGACCGCACGTAGTCGTCGGCCGGGTTCTGGACGATCTCGTCGGGGGTGCCCACCTGGACCACGCGGCCGCCTTCCATGATGGCGATGCGGTCGCCGATGCGCATGGCTTCGTCCAGGTCGTGGCTGATGAAGACCACGGTGCGGTTGGAATCCTCCTGCAGGCGCAGAAGCTCGTCCTGCATCTCGGTGCGGATCAGCGGGTCGAGGGCACTGAAGGCCTCGTCCATGAGCATGATCGCCGGATCGTTGGCCAGCGCGCGGGCTAGGCCGACGCGCTGCTGCATGCCGCCGGACAGTTCCGACGGATAGCTGTCGGCCCAGGCCTTCAGGCCGACGGCCTCCAGCGCGGCCATCGCCTTGTCGCGGCGCGTCTCCTTGTCGACGCCGGAGACCTCCAGGCCGAAGGCGGCGTTTTCCGCGACGGTCTGGTGGGGCATCAGGGCGAAGGACTGGAAGACCATGGACATGTCGCGCCGCCGCAGGGCGATCAATTCCTTTTCGGACATCTTGGTGATGTCCTGGCCATCGATCAGCACGCCGCCCGACGTCGGCTCGATCAGGCGGTTGAGCATGCGGACCATGGTCGACTTGCCCGACCCGGACAGGCCCATGATGACGAAGATCTCGCCTTCGCGGATGGTGAAGGAGGCATCCTGGACGCCGACCGTCTGGCCGGTGCGGTCGAAGATCTCTTCCTTCGACAGCCCGTCCCGGAGCAGCTTCAGCGCGTCGTCCGGCGAGTCGCCGAAGATCTTGTAGAGATTCTGGACAACTAGTTTGTCACTCATAAGTTCCACTCAAGTCGTGTTCGTACAGCATCTTAGAATTATTGACGCCACACTTGAGAATAGGCCTTGGCCAGGAGGGTCCGGGAATAGCACACGACAAGTCTCACAATCAACCCAAACGGCCCAAATCCGGCCATTTGACGTGCAGACTTGCCATGCGCCCGCAGCATGGGCTTCCCCTATGACGGGGATCATTCAGATCGTTGCTATTTTGACCTGACGGGGTAATACCCCTTGCCGCGCATGCAGGCCTCCACGGCCCGGCGGTAGGTGTCCGCGGTGGCGCGCCGTTCATAGAGGGTCCGGTCGTTGCCGCCGCCGTCCGTCGCCATGGCGTTGACGCCGCCCGCCGCGCCGCCGACCGAAAAGCCGGTTCCGGCCCGCTGGGACGCATACTCCTTGCACGCCGCCCAGGCCGCCTCGGTCTCCGCCGGAGACTTGCCCTTGGCCGTCCAGTCCGGCGTCGCCGGGGCACAGGCGACCAGGAGGACGGCCGCGGCGACGATGCCCGGAAGGACTGTGGACAGGCGCATGGCGATGGGTTTCCTCACGTGGCTGTGAAATGGTCTCTCGCCCCAGGAACGCCGCTCCCGGACGAAAGGCTCCCGAAAAGACCCTTGGCGGTGGCCCCGGCGGTCGGGGAGCGGTCACTGGACGCGCTCCCGCCGTCCCGGCATACTGCGTCGCAGCGAAAAATCCGGTCCGCCGGACACATCAAACAGGAGAGCGCGTCATGAGCATGATGGACGATCCCGTGGTCCACTACTACGAGGACATCGAGGTTGGCATGACCGCCACCTTCGGCAAGACCGTGAGCGAGGCGGACATCCTCATGTTCTCGGGCGTGTCGGGCGACACCAATCCGGTCCACCTGAACGAGGACTACGCGAGCACCACCATGTTCAAGGGCCGCATCGCCCACGGCATGCTGTCGGCGGGCTTCATCTCCACCGTCTTTGGCACCAAGCTGCCGGGGCCGGGCTGCATCTACGTGGCCCAGTCCCTGAAGTTCAAGCGCCCGGTGCGCGTCGGCGACACGGTCATCGCCAAGGTCGAATGCACCGGCAAGGTGGACGACAAGAAGTTCTGCACCTTCGCCACAACCTGCTACGTGGGCGACAAGGCGGTGATCGAAGGCGAAGCCACGATCATGGTGCCGTCGAAGGGCTGACGCCCAATCCGACCGGCGATTCCGTCGTCACCCGACGGCGGAACCGCCGCCGTCGGTCCGCCCGGCCTTCTTGAGCAGGGCGGACAGGCGGTCGGCCCACCCCAGGGCGGTGACGGCCAGGACGACCTGGACCGCCGCGCGCGCCTCGACCGCGTAGATCTGGGCCAAGCCGACGAGCGGCAGTGCCAGCCCCAGAAGCAGGGCGACCAGGGCACTGCCCCGCCGCCCGACGCGCCAGGCCAGGACGGCCAGCCCCCAGAGCAGCAGGATATACAGCCCCCCGGCGCCCATGTGGGCGTGCAGGGGGATGGCGGTGCCGAACCACCAGGCGGCGCCCAATCCCAGCGCCACCAGACCCGCCGCGCGGGCCAGGACGATGAGGACGACGCGCGGGCGGCCCGGGATCGGCGTCGGCGTCGACGTCGGGGCCATCACGCGGCCTCCGTCGTCGTTCCGGAGGTCGACACCGAGGGCAAATGGGCTTCGATATCGACGCGCAGATCCTCGGGCTTGGTGGTCGGCGCGTAGCGGCGGATCACCGTTCCCTCGGCGTCGACCAGGAACTTGGTGAAGTTCCATTTGATCGCCTTCGATCCCAGAAGACCGGGCGCCGCCGCCGCCAGATGACGATAGAGCGGATGGGCCGACGGGCCGTTGACGTCGATCTTGGCGAACATCGGAAAGGTGACGTCGTAGGTCAGGCCGCAGAAGGCCTTGATCTCGGCCTCGTCGCCGGGTTCCTGGTGCCGAAACTGGTCGCAGGGAAAGCCAAGGACGGCGAACCCACGGTCCTTGTAGCGCCGGTACAGCGCCTCCAGACCCTCGTATTGCGGGGTGAAGCCGCACTTGCTGGCCACGTTGACGATCAGCAGGGTCCGACCCGCGTAGTCCCGCAGGGTCCGGGGCGCGCCGTCGATGGTGCGGACCTCGATATCATGAAGGATCATGGTCAGGTTCCTTTCGTGGCGGTGTGGGGAGCCGGGGACGGCTGAGCGGCGAGGCCGTCCAAGGCCCGGACGAGCCCCCGGAGGTCGTCCCGCAAGCCGCGCAACCCCGCTTCGTCCAAGGCGCCGGTTTCCAGGACCCGGCAAGCCAGGGCATGGGGGACCGAGGCGGCGCGGTCGCGCAGGGCCAGACCGGCGTCGGTGACCTCCACCATCACCCGGCGTTCGTCGGCGGGATCGCGTCGGCGGGACACCAGCCCGTTGACCTCCAGGCGCTTGAGCAGCGGGGTCAAGGTACCGCTGTCCAGAAGAAGGCGGTGGCCCAGGTGACCGACACTGGCGGCGCCGTCTTCCCACAGCACCAGCATCACCAGGTATTGCGGATAGGTCAGACCCAGCGGCGCCAACAGTGGCCGATAGAGCCGCGTGATGAGGTTTCCCGCCGCGTAGATCGGGAAGCAAAGCTGCGCTTCAAGACGCAAAAGGGCATGGGGGTCGGTGTCGGTCATAGGGAAACGATAGCGCGCTATTATGTTGCGTGCAATATATTTGACGCCGAAAGAGGCGTCTGTCCGGTCGCGCCCCCGTCCTTCGGCGACGGATCACCCCGGCGGCGCCCCCCCGGCGCCCCCCCAGCGACGCTTGTCCCGCGGCGCTTATCCGGTGGCGGCGCGCACCTTGTCGATCCCGGCGCGCGCCAGGGCGTCGGCGCGTTCGTTCTCGGGGTGCCCGGCGTGCCCCTTGACCCAATGCCAGGACACGTCATGGCGGGCCGCCTCGGCGTCCAGGGCCTGCCACAGGTCGACGTTCTTCACCGGCTTCTTGTCGGCGGTCTTCCATCCCTTCTTCTTCCAGGAATGGATCCATTGGGTAATGCCGTTCTTCACATATTGGCTGTCGGTCCAGACATCGACCGTACAGCGCCGGTTGAGCGCCTTCAGCCCCTGGATGACGGCCATAAGCTCCATGCGGTTGTTGGTGGTCTCGGTCTCGCCGCCGCAGAGTTCCTTCTCCACGCCCTTCCACATCAAAAGGGCGCCCCAGCCGCCCGGGCCGGGATTGCCGGAGCAGGCGCCGTCCGTGTAGA
>CAZFRK010000215.1:0-5964 GCA_964521375.1 uncultured Rhodobacterales bacterium | reverse complement strand
GCCATTTCTCCAACCCCATTCCCGAAGCGGCGGAAGCCTTGCGTCGCGGCGGGACAAGGATAAGGAAAAGTACACCGAACCGTGGTCAGTGAGAATCCGTCTTATGGCTCATGGACAAGCCCTCCGACGGCGCTTGGCGGAGGCGCCGGGTCAGGCGGGATCGTATTTCCGGCAGAAGTCCAGGGCCGAAAGGCCCCGGAAGTCTTCCAGAGTCCGGGACAGACGATCATGCGACCAATCCCACCAAGCGATCCGCTCCATGGCCGCCTGAAGGTCTGGTGGAAAACGGGGGCGCAACGGCTTGGCCGGAACCCCGGCGACGATGGTGAACGGAGCGACGTCCTTGGTGACCACGGCATTGGATCCGACCACCGCCCCAGTGCCGATGGTGACGCCCCCCATGACCACGGCGCCATTGCCGATCCAGACATCGTGGCCGATGGTCAGCCAACGCTCCCGCCGCCAGTCGAAAAAGCCCTCGTCGTCCGGCCCCATGCCGTACATGCGGGAGCGGTACTGGAAATGATGGAGCGTGGCCCGGTCCATGGGATGCTGGCCAGGATTGAGACGGGCGCGGGCGGCGATGTTGGCGAACTTGCCGATGGTCGCGTAAATGATGTCGGCGTCGTTGACGACGTAGGAGTAGTCGCCCATGGCCGTCTCGGCGACCTTGGTCCGCGCGCCGACCTCGCAGTAGCGTCCGAAGGTGCTGTCCCGCACCTCCGCCGTCGGGTGGATCAACGGTTCGTCGCCGAGCGCGCAGGAGGCATAGTCCGTATCCGCCGCGCCACTATCCCGAGCCATGATCAGGTCACCATCTTGCGCAGGCGCTGGCTCGCCATGTCGAGCAGGCTGACGGAAATGATGATGATGATCATCACCGCCGCGGTTTCGGCGTAGTAGAAGCCGCGGATGTACTCCCACAGCACCTGACCGATGCCGCCCGCCCCGACGATCCCCAGCACCGTGGCGGACCGCACATTGGACTCGAAGCGATAGAGGGAGTAGCTCACCCACAGAGGCAGGACCTGCGGAATGACGCCGAAGATGACTTCCTGCAACCAGTTGGCGCCGGTGGCCCGGATCCCTTCGATGGGACGATGGTCGACGGCCTCGACGGCCTCGGAAAACAGCTTGGCCAGGATGCCCGTCGTATGGACGAAGAGCGCCAGGACACCAGCGAAGGGACCAAGACCGACCGCCACCACGAACAGCATGGCGAAGACCATCTCGTTGATGGCGCGGAAAGAGTCCATGAGGCGCCGCATGGGCTGGTGGACGTACCAGGGCACCAGGTTTTCGGAGCAGAGGATGCCGAAGGGCACCGACAGAATGATGGCCAGGAAGGTGCCCCAGAGGGCGATCTGGACGGTGACGATCATCTCTTCCAGATAGGTCGGCCATTCGTGGAAGTCGGGCGGGAAGAAGCCCTGGGCGAAGGCCAGCATATTGGACGAATAGTCCACCAAGGCCATCGGACGCATGTCCGCGCCTTCCCAGGACCACGCCAGCAGGGCGAAGACGGCGGCCCAGCCGATGTAATAGGTCAGGGACTGCTTGAGCGGTCGTCGCGGGATCTCGAGCGTCGGGCACCCGCTGGAGGCCGTGGTCGCGGTCATGGCGTTCTTCCCAAGGAAATCAAATGGTTCTGCAAAATCGTAAAACGAATAATGAAAGAGGGAGACCTCCCGCCGGCATGGCGACCGGCGGGAGGTCGGCACCTCTTACATGGCGAGCTTGGCGGCGTGGGCCTTCAGCTCTTCCAGCTTGGCGTCGATCTCGGCCAGCTTGGCCTTCTTGTCGGCGGCGTCCAGACGATCGTCGTTGGCGATCTTGGCGCGGTCCTTGAACAGGGCGAGCTGACGGATGGGGATCAGCTGGTCGTTGGAGGACGGGTTGAACGGCGCCCACTCCAGGCCCTTCAGGATTTCGCGCTGGGCGACGATCTCGTCGGCGGAGCCCATACGACCGTAGCTCATGAAGAACGTCATGATCTTGTTCTTGTCGGCGTCATCCAGGTTGGCGCGCCAGACGATCGGGTCGGACGGGATCAGCGGGCTTTTCCAGATCACCTTGACCTTGGCGGCGGTGGCCGGATCCTTCAGCTCCATGCGGCGCAGGTTTTCGGTGTTGTTGGTGGCGAAATCCACCTGCTTGTTGGCGGCGGCCATGAGGTTGGTCTCATGGTTGGCGTTGCGCACCGTCTTGTAGCACTCCTTCGGATCAACGTTGTTGAGCGCGAAGACGTAGTAGGACGGAACCAGGAAGCCGGAGGTGGAGTTCGGGTCACCGATGCCGAAGTCCAGGGACTGGTCGCATTTCAGGACGTCCTCGACGCTGTTCAGCGGGCTGTCCTTGTGGGTCACCAGCAGCGACCAGTAGCCGGGGTTGCCCGAGGAATCGACGGTCTGGGCGAAGATCTCGCCACCGGCGCGGTCAACGGCTTCCATGGCGGACTTGTTGCCGTACCAGGCGACATCGACCTTGTCGAAGCGCATGCCTTCGATGACACCGGCGTAGTCCGGAGCGAAGAAGGCGTTCACCTTCATGCCCAGGGCCTTTTCCATGTCGGCCAGGAACGGGGTCCAGATGGACTTCAGGTTCTGGGTGGATTCGGTGGAAATGATGCCGAAGTTCAGTTCCTTCAGGGCCTCGGCGTTGGCGGCCGGGGCCAGGGCGACCGTGGCGACCGTGGCCGCGGCGAACAGCTTGCGAAGCATGCCTCTCTCCAGACTTGGGGGTGAAATGCGATTGCGGGGATGGATGCCGGACTCAGCCGGCGGCGGCCACCGCCGTGGCGGCGACACTCTCGGGGGAGTCCGCCTCGGCGTCCTCGCCCGACGACACCGACTGGCCGAGGATGAGTTCCTCGCTTTCGGCGCCGTAGAGTTCGTGCAGGAAATCGGCGGTCAGCTGACTGCTGGGACCGTCGAAAATGATGCGACCGTCGCGCATGGCGATGGTGCGCGGGCAATATTTGATGGCGTAGTCGACCTGATGCAGGGACACCAGGATGGTGATCCCGTCCTCGCCGTTGATGCGGGCCAGGGTGTCCATCACGCGGCCCGACGAGGCGGGGTCGAGCGAGGCGATCGGCTCGTCGGCCAGCATCAGCTGGGCCTGCTGGACCAGGGTGCGTGCGATGGCGGCGCGCTGCTGCTGACCACCCGACAAGGTGGAGGCGCGCTGACCGGCGTAGCGGGCCATGCCGACGCGGTCCAGGGCTTCCATGGCCAGCCTCTTTTCCGCCCGCGTGAAGAGCGCGATGTTGCCGCGCCACGACGGAATGCGGCCCAAGGTCCCCAGAAGCACGTTGGTCAGGACCGACAGGCGGCCGACCAGGTTGAACTGCTGGAACACGACGCCCATGTCGGCGCGCTGTTCCCGCACATCAGCCGCCAGACGGCCTTCCTTCTGAACCTCACGGCCCAGGATGGAGATGGCGCTTCGCGCGTCGCGGTCGCTGCGCAGAAGGCCCGCCAGATGGCGAATCAAGGTCGACTTCCCCGAACCGGAGGCGCCGATCAGGGCGACCATCTCGCCGCGCTCGACGCGGAACGAAACGTCGTCCAAGGCCCGTCGATCGCGGGTGAAGGACTTGCTGAGGTGTGAAACGTCGATGGCGGCCACAAAAGCCTCCTGAAACCAGTCATCCTAATACTGGGCGAAGGATATACTCCGGAACCGGAGACGCTTTCGTTGCGGGTCCATGAAAGTTCCGTTAAAAGCCCTCGAGAACCTGGACAGGTGACAGAACTTATTGAGGTATTTGAAAAGCGGCCCTTAGTATTAAGCTCTAGACCAATAGAACAGATGTCTAAGGCAGAGACACGGATGGTTTCGATGCCCCCTCTCCCGTCACGACGGCTCTTTTATGTGATCGGCCCTTCCGGCGCCGGTAAGGACAGCCTGATCGACTACGCCCGCGGGCGCCTGGACGGGCGGCCCGTGGCCTTCGCCCATCGCTACGTGACCCGCCCCGCCACGGCCGGAGGCGAAAACCATGTCGCCCTGACGGAAGGGGAATTCGCCGCCCGCGAGGCGACCGGGTGCTTCGCCATGACCTGGGGCAGCCATGGCCTGCACTATGGACTCGGTACGGAAATACGATTCTGGATGGATCGGGGACTGACGGTGGTCGTCAACGGGTCGCGCGGCTACCTGCCGACGGCGGCGAAGGATTTTCCCGACCTTGTTCCCGTGCTGATCCGGGTGGCGCCCGATGTGTTGGAGGGCCGCCTGCGGGCCAGGGGCCGGGAAACGGAGGACGACATCGCCGAACGCCTGCGCCGCGCCGCCGCCTTCGACGTGCGCCATCCTGCCCTGGTGGTCATCGACAACAACGGCCCCCTGGAAGAGGCGGGAGACCGTCTGGTCGCCTTGCTGAGCGGAGCCACCACCGCGCCCTGTTCCTGACCGGACGAACGATCTATCCCTGGTCGGCGGGGCGCATGCCGGGGCGACGGACCATGTCCTCACGTCCCCGCTTGCCCCGGAAGCCGCTCAGACCGTCCTTCACCATGTCCAAGGGGTTGGAAATCGTCTTGGGGCTGGCCAGCCCGGCCAGACGGTCGGTCAACCGCTTGCGCGCCTTGATGACCGTCACCACGTCCTCGACGCGGCGTTCCAGGAAATCGCGGGTGGCGGCATGGTCCTCGGACTGGTCGTCCAGCCAATAGAGAACGGTCGCCGAGTAGACGGCGGCCAGGGAGGCGCGCTTGGTGTACCAGCTGAAATCGCCGGAGCGGTCGCCGACGGCCTTCCACATGAGGTCCACGGACCTCCAGGTCGCCTGCCCGGCGGCGCCCATGTTGCGCGGCAGGGCATAGACGGCCAAGGCCCGGCGCACCGATTCCTTATGCGGCGTCCAACGGTCCAGGCGCGTCCAGACGGCGGTGACGATACGGTCCCGCACGGAAAGGGACTCGAGGTCGAGCGCCGCAAGATCGGCGACCATCATGCGGTCGCCCAGTTCGGTGAAATGGCGCACCGCCGAACTGACCCCATGCGGAAAGGCACGATCCGAGGCCTGGCTGTCCAGCCCGCAGTCCTGGGCCGCGTGGGTCAGGGCCTTGTCGCTCCAGCCGTCGAAGGGAACATGCTCCAGCGCGGCCAGGACCAGACGGTCGCGGATATCGGTGATGGTGGCGTCGCTCATCGGCCTTCTCCTTCCCAGTCCTCGCTCATGCCCTTGCGGAACTCCTCGACATAGCCAAGCGTGCCGAGGTCGGTCATCCGCATGGGATATAGGATGCCGTTCAGATGGTCCACCTCATGCTGCACCACGCGGGCATGAAAGCCGCCGACCTCCCGCTCGATGGGCGCGCCGTCCAGCCCCAGCGCCCGGTAGCGGACCCGCGCCGGGCGGGGCACCCGGCCCATCATCTCGGGAAGGGACAGGCAGCCCTCCGGGCGCGTGACGACCGCCTCTCCGACCGCCTCGATCTCGGGATTGACGAGGGCGGTCAGGGGCAAGGAGGCTTCCTCCTCCTCGGCCCGTTGGTCGGGAACGCCGATCACGATCACGCGCAGCGGAACGTGGACCTGCGGGGCGGCCAAGCCGACTCCCCCGGAATCGGCCAGCGTTTCGATCATATCGCTGACCAGACGCGCGATCTCCGGGTCCGTCGGGTCGTCGACGGGCGCGGCCGGGCGGCGTAGGACGGGGTGGCCCATGCGGGCTATCTTCAAGAGTGCCATGGCCTTACTATGGGGATGCGTCGGGTGGCGGTAAAGAGACCCCTTGAAGGCGGGCACGTCCAACACCACATTTTCCGTTCACAAGTGCCGATGGCTGTGCTATTGCACCACCCTTCGAAGGGCGGCCCGAACGTCGTGTTCGCGTCGGGGCCGCCTATAGGCATTCCCAGGCGGTGGACCCGGTGAATAGTCCCGAGCGGCGGGGCGGCGGGTCGATTGACAGGTTTAACAGGAAGGAGCTGAGCCAAGTGCAGGTTCTCGTTC
>CAZFRK010000214.1:0-5968 GCA_964521375.1 uncultured Rhodobacterales bacterium | reverse complement strand
CTGGCCGCGCCATCCGGCGGCCTGGCGGCAGCCTTCCTGCAAGACGTAGGACCCCAGCGGCAGGATCAAGCCGGACCGTTCGGCCACGGGGATGAAGTCGCCCGGCGCGATCATGCCCCGGCGGGGATGGTTCCAGCGCACCAGGGCCTCGGCCCCGGCGATGGCGCCGGTCCGCATGTCCACCTTGGGCTGGTAGTGCAGCTCGAGCTGTCCGGCCTCGATCCCCTGGCGGAGATCGGCGCGAATGGCCTTGCGGCGCTGCGCGGCCTGGCGCAGGTCGGGCGAATACCAGCTGGCCAGACCGCCTTCCCCGCCCTTGGACCGGTTCATCGCCATGTCGGCGTTCTGCAACAACTCCTGGGGGGTTTGGGCGTCGTGGGGATAAACCGCGACGCCGATGGCGGGCAGGACCTCCACCTCCATGGAATCGACGGCGACCGGCGCCGTCAGGACTCGTTCCAGGCCGCTCAGATAGGTCTCGACGGCCACGCGGTCACCGACCCCGGGCACCAGCATGACGAAGTCGTCGCCGCCCAGGCGGGCCGGAAGGTCCTGTCCCCGGGCGGCCCAGCGCAGCCGGTCGGCCAGGATCAGCAGGACGCGATCCCCCAGGGTGTGGCCGAAGGTATCGTTGACCTCCTTGAAGCCTTGCAGATTGACGTAGAGCAAGGCTCCGGCGGCGCCGGGGCGCGCCATCTCCCCGGCCAGGCGCTCCTCCAGCAGGCGCCGGTTGGCCAGTCCGGTCAGGGCGTCGTGACCGGCCAGATGGCGCACATGGGCCAGGGCGTCGCGGAAGACCAGCAGGGCACGGCCCATGTCGGAAATCTCGTCATCGCCCGAGATGGGAATGGGCGCCATCAGGTCGCCCGTGGCGATGGCCCGCATGCTGGCGCTCAGGGTCCGCAGGCGGCGGGCCACGGACTCGCTGACGTAGCGCCAGGCGATGACCATGGCGCCGAGCAAGGCCACGGCGGCGGACACGGCCAGCATCAGGCGACTTTGCGCCAGGATGTCCGCCACCGCCCCGTGTTCGGCCTGGATGTCCTGGCGGGCGGCGACGGTCAGGGCGTTGACCTTGCGATCGAGCGTCCGCGCCTGCAACCGCAGGGCTTCCAGCCCCCGCGCGGCGGAGGCCCGCGCCAGGAGTTCGCGTCGCTTGAGAACGAAGAGGTTGCCGTCCCCGGTCGCGACGCCGCGCAACTGGTCGATGACGGTTTGAAGGGAGGAATCGAAGCCCCCTTTGGGAAAGCGGTTGACGATGGAGTGCAGACGAGCTTCCAGGGTCGCCAGGTCCGCCAAATCCGTGGTTCGCCAGACCTCCCCCAACAAGACCATGACGCGGTTGGTCTCGGTCAGCAGGGCAAGTTCACGCGGCTGGTCGGTGCCGACCAGACCAACCAGAACGCGGTATTCCTGTTGCAGCACGTCCACCTGTTCGGCCTGCGCGCGATGGCGGGTCGCCATGCTCAGGCCAAGCGCGGTGTCGGCGCGCAACCCCTTCAGGCGTTCGCTCATGCTGTCGGCGATGCGGTCGATTTCCGCCAACGAGGCGCGAGCCGACTGCTGGCCCCTGGCCCGCTCCAGGGCGTGATTGAAGGTTTCCTGCGCGCTCTGGGTGCGCCGCCAAGCGTCCTCCAGGGCGGGACCGTTGGACGCGAACAGAATGGAGGGCGCGACGGCGATCAGGGCGGCGGTGCTCTGGGACAGGGACGAGAGGGCGACGAGACGCGGCACCTCGGTTTCCACCAGGCGCCGCATCCCGGCGCCCGAATGGGAGTTGGCCACCCACGCCACGCCGCTGGCGACCAGCGTCATTCCGCTGATGGCGGCGAAAGCCAGCCACAGTCGGATGCGGATCCCCATCCTCATGATGGTCGCGCCTCTTCCCGGTCCACGGGCCACGAACCCGACCCGTAGCCTTCCTTGCCTCTATCCTGAATAGGCCCGGCGATCCCCTCGACCAAATGAAAGGTCCATGACCAGGTTGAAAAACCAACCCCCCATGCACGCCCGACGATGATTCCTCCTGAACGAGTCGTTGGGGCGCGACGGACTTCGTAAATGCCACCGGAGGGCCGTTCATAGTGGAAAAATCACCTATTTGGGCCGAGTCGCCGACCAAACGCGCTCCCTCTGCCCCAGTCGCGACGCGGCCCGGCGACGGACCACCGGCCGCCGGTTTCGCCGCTTCGCGCCATCGACATGCCACCCATATGAATACGCTCGTCTTCTCGGACGCCGTCACGCAACCGTCGTTCACTTTTGGCGAAAGGATCTTTTGCCCGTCACACTCCTTACCTCTTCGAAAAAGCTTCACTTTCAGAAGGGTTAATACCACCAGACCCTATCCGTGAACAAAGTTCGGGAAATATCTCGATGGTCGCGAACGCCTGCTCTCGTAGATCACGCCATCGGATGTCACGGAGGTCTGCCCTCATGCTCAACAAATTCAAGATCGGTCAGAAGATCTGGGCGCTCATCGTCATCGCCGCCGTCGCCCTTTGCGCCGTCGGCGCCTATTCACTCAGCACGCTGCGCGACGCCATGATGGCCGACCGCCAGCAGCAAACGAACTTCATTGTCGAGATGGCCATCCAGTACCTCACCGACCTGGAGAAACAGGTCGCCGCGGGCTCCCTGACGCGGGCGGACGCCCAGGCCCAGGCGGCCAAGGTTCTGTCGAGCCAGCGTTATGACGGCGACAACTACGTCTTCGGCAACACCTTGCAAGGCGTTTCGGTCTTTCAGCCGAACAATCCCGGCATGGTCGGCACCGACATGAGCCAGACGACCGACCCCAACGGCTATTTCTTCATCCGGGAGATGACCCGCGTGGCGTCCGAGGAAGGGGAAGGTTTCGTTTCCTATCAGTGGGACAAGGCGGGAAACGGCCATGCCGTCGACAAACTGAGCTATGTCAGGGCCTTTACCCCCTGGGGTTGGCTCGTCGGCACCGGCGTCTACATGGACGACGTGCAGGAGGACTTCATGGCCCAGGCCACCATGCTCGGCGTCATGGCCTTCGCCGCCCTGGCCCTGCTCGGCGGTCTGGCCTACGCCATCATCGGCGGCGTGGTGCCGCCGCTCGCCACCCTGGCCCAGCGCATGCACGCCCTGGCCGAGGGCGATCTGGAGGTCGCCGTGGAGGGCCGCGAGCGCCGCGACGAGATCGGCCAGATGGCCGAAGCGATGGCGGTCTTCAAGAGCAACGCCATCGAACGCAAGCGCCTGGAAGCCGAACAGGTGGAAAGCGAGAAGCGCGCCGCCGAGGAACGCCGCGCCGCCATGATGCGCATGGCCGACGACTTCGAGGCCGCCGTCGGCGAGGTCGTCTCCTCGGTCAATTCGTCGGCCGATGAAATGGCGCGAACGGCGGAATCCATGAGCCGCACCGCCGACGAGACCTCGCGTCAGGCGACGGTCGTCGCGGGCGCGGCGGAAGAAGCCTCGACCAACGTCCAGACCGTATCCGCCGCCACCGAGGAGTTGTCCTCCTCCATCCGCGAGATCGCCGCCCAGATCAACCGTGCCTCCTCCATCGCCCATGACGCCGTGGCCGAGGCCGAGCGGTCCAACGAACTGATCCGCGACCTGGAGCGCACCGCCGTCCGCATCGGCGAGGTGGTCACCCTGATCACCGACATCGCCAACCAGACCAACCTTTTGGCGCTCAACGCCACCATCGAGGCGGCGCGCGCCGGAGACGCGGGCAAGGGCTTCGCCGTCGTCGCCAACGAGGTCAAGTCCCTGGCCGGCCAGACCGCCCGCGCCACCGACGAGATCGCCACCCAGATCGGCGGCATCCAGACCGAAACCCGGTCCGTGGTGGAAGCCATCCAGGGCATTTCCTCGACCATCGGGGAAATCAGCCAGACCGCCTCCTCGGTCGCCGCGGCCATCGAGGAACAAGGCGCCGCCACCGAGGAAATCGCCCGCAACGTCCAGCAGGCGGCCACCGGCACCAACGAAGTGTCGTCGAACATCGCCTCGGTCCGCTCCGCCGCCGGCGAAACGGGCGCCGCGGCGACCCAGGTCGAAGGATCGGCCGCCGGGCTGGCCGAGAACGCCCATACCCTGCGCACCACCCTGACCACGTTCCTGGAAACCGTCCGCGCGGCTTGACGCGCGGGCGCCCCCTACCGTCTCGGAGCGATAAGGAGGAGCCCCCATGACGTTCGCTCACCAGACCCCGACCGCGGCGCGCCAAGAAACCCGCGCCCGCATCGCCCACGCCGTCACCGAAATGTCCCGCCGCATCGCCCTCAACACCGTCGACGCGACCCTTCAGGCGGCGCGAGAGACGCGGACCGGGAAGACCGACGACCTCACGCTCGTGCGGCTCGCCGCCCTGTCAACCAACGCCCGCCATCTGGCCCACCATCTGGATACCATCCGGGTCACGGGCGGCGCGGACAGCGCGGCGACCTCCCTGAGACCCGCCTTGTTGCGGGCCAGGACCGGGCATCGGTCGCTGTCGGTCGGCGCCATCATCCACAAGTTCGCGGCCCTGCACGACGCCTTCAACACCTTTTACCCGACCGCCGCGCCGTCCCAAAGCGGGGACGGTGATCTGTGCGAGGACGCCATGCCGGGGTGAGGCCCCCGGACGACCGCCACGCGCGCCCACCCGCGTGGCGGCCCCAAAACGCCAACGAAAGAGCGAAGACCATGCACTGGGCAGACACCGACTTCTTCGATCAGACCTTCGATGAAACCCTGTTGTTGCTGGAGGAAACGCGGCGGCACCTGGACCTTCCGGGGGCGGCGCTCGACTTTTCCCCGGAGGCGGCGGACACCTTGCTGGGGTCCACCCGCGACCTGTCCTACCTGACCAGCCTGGTCACCGGGATCATGTCCCTGCTACTGCTGCACAAGGCCGTCGCCGACGGCATCATTCCGCGCGACGAACTGGCGCCGCGCGTCCGCGTCCTGATGGACGACCTGGAAATGACGGAAAAGGCCCTGAAGAGCCACTCGGCGACCCTCCACCCGAACATCGCGGCGCTTCTGGAACGCGGCGACCGCCTGAACCAACGGGTCCACCGGTTGCAGGACATGCTGGAACGGGGCGCCGCCTGACGGAGGGGCGCGACCGAATCCCGGCCCCTCGAAAGGGGTCCCGCGTCGGCGGGACCCCTTTTTCGTGGCGGCGTCAACGCCGCAGGTAATCGGTCATGCGCCGCGCTTCGGCGATCAGCCGATCCATCTGCGCTCCCAAATCCCTGCCGATCCGGTCCATGCCCGCCAGATCGTCGCGCAGGTCTTGCCCAAGGCGGGCCGCCGCCTCGGTTTCGCGGCGCGCGGCCTGGAGTCGGCGCAGGCTGTCGGCGGCCGCGGCGCGTAGCGCGAGAAGCTCCGAATCCTCGCCGCCACCGACATCCGGCGACAACCCCGCGGGCACGCCCCCGGTCGCCTGTTCCGCATGAAAGGCAGCGGGATAAATGATGTCCGCCATTGGTTCGCCCTCCCTCTGTTCACCCCATTCCATTGGGTCGAAGTATACGTCCCGCCAGCCCCGCCCTTCAAATGACAAAGCGCACTTGGTGCGTTTTTTTACGAAACCGTGTCGCTCCGAGCCTGCTTGCCGCCCACCGCCGAATGTTCTACTCTTGTTCTTATTCAGCCGCGAATTTGAAAGGGTTGCGGCGACGCCATCGGGCGGGCATCATGCCGCGCCTCCGCCGTCGCCAACCCGCCGCAGGGACCTTTGGCGACCGGAGAGAACAACTACATATTGACGCCATCCTCCCGTGAGGTACCATATGTCGATAGTCGCGCGCCAGGCAGAAGCCCGGAAGCGCGCGTTTCCCTTCATATGGACTGCCCCCGCGGACAGGGTCAGGCGCCTTCCCCGACACCGGCGGCGCCGAGCGGGGCTTTTGAAGCCGGAGGCCGAGCCTCCGGCCTGTCAGGCAGGAGAACGACGGTGCTCGATACGGTCCAGGTGGCGCATCATCCGCAGGTCAAG
>CAZFRK010000213.1:0-5969 GCA_964521375.1 uncultured Rhodobacterales bacterium | reverse complement strand
CCGGACGGCTCCAGGCGTCGGGGGCCGGGGACAGGTCGTCGGTGTTGGTCTCGCCCGTCACCTTGAAGATGGTGACGGTCAGGCTGTCCGGCACCTCGGGGCGGGAGGTGAACCACTCGCCCTCGGCCCACGATTGCAGCACCGCCTTGGCGTGGGCGTTGCCGGACTCGGCCAGCTGCTTGACGTCATGGAAGTAGTCGAAGACCAGCAGGGTCTTCTTCAGGCCCTCGGCCGCCGTGGCGCCGCAGGTGTCGTCCTTCAGCAGGTGGATGAGCGGCACGATGTTGAAGCCGCCCAGCATGGTGCCCAGAAGCGCCGTCGCCTTGACCTTGTCGATCAGCGGGCAGGTCTCCTCGCCGTGCGCGATGGCGGCCAGGAACTCGGCCTTCACCTTGGCGGCGTCGTCGACGCCGGCCGGGACGCGGTGGGTGATCAGGTCCAGGAGGGCCTCTTCCTCGCCCCGCGGGGGCGCCTTCAGAAGGGCCACCAGGTCCTGGGTCTGGTCGGCGGTCAGCGGGAGCGGCGGAATGCCGAGGGCGGCGCGCTCGGCGACATGCTGGCGATAAGCTTCAAGCACGGGAAATCCTCTCTATGGCTCTTCGGTTTCACGGCGCTGGGCACCCTCGCCGCCCCTCGGCGAAAGGGTAGGACGAGGCGACCGGATCGCAGCCGCTCCGGGGGCGTACGGCTGGCGCCTGTAGACCATATCCGACGTCCTTTGTCCAGATAGCACGCGGGTTGCGCGTGGTGGGGTCGGAGGCGGGGCGGGGACCGCCAAGAGAGAAAGAACCCACTCGACCGGGTGGGTTCCTGGTCATCCTTTTGGCCGTGCGGGATGTTGTGGCGAGGAGAGGGGAACGCGGAAATACAAGGACAAGAAACGCTTCGGCGGCCCGTCCTTGGTCGCGGGGACGTAAGATGCCGCCGAAGCGAAAGTCTGGATGATCGAGAAGGGTCGGGTCCTACGGCCCGGCCCAGCGGATGGGGACGATCTCGGCCGACTTGCCGGACAGGTCCCACACTCGCCCGAAGTCGCGGAACTTGGATTTGATGCCCTGGGCGACGGTGACGTCGGGGCCCATCCAATATTGGGTGTTGGTGATCACCAGGTCTTCCGTCGGGGTGGCGCCGGGGACCGGGGCGACCGAGGCCTTGAGGATGCGTTGGCCGATGGAGACGTGGCGGACGTTGCCTTCGCGCTCGATGGAGACGGAGGCGCGCTTGGTGCCCAGGAAGGTGCTCACCAGCATGGAGAACAGGCCCGTGGTGCCTCCGGCCTGACCGGAGAAGATCTTTTCCAGCCCTTCGACCGCGCCGTCGGAGGCCTCTTCCGGCACATAGAGCGCGGCGGTCCAATTGCCGTTCGCCATCTTGCCCGGAATGTCGAGCAGGATGCCGACGTTCAGGCCCGACAGGCTGTGATCGCCATAATGGCCGTCGTCGACGGAGATGGCGCCCCAGCCATGGCAGTAGCCTTCCGACGGGGCGTGCTTGCCGAGCGAGATGACGCAGGGGCAGAAGACGTTGCAATTGCAGTTGAGGACCAGTTCGCCGTCCATCTTCCAGGGCGTTGACATGACTTGGACTCTCCCAGGGGGTTGATTGATTTGGTTTTTATGCGGTCAGGATGAGGGCGAGGCCCCAGGCGCCCAAAAGGACACCGGCGACGCGGCCCACCAGATCACCCTTCGGCAGCACCTTTTCGGCCAGCATCAGGGCCGACAGCAGGGCCACCCAGGTCAGGTTCATGACGCCCGCCACCAGCATGACCAGCATCAGCGCCCAGCAGCAGCCCAGGCAGTGGGCGCCATGCTGGAGGCCCATGCGGACGGCGCCGCCGTCGCCGTTCCGCCAATAGCCGAACAGCCAGGTCATCGGATTGCGGCAGGCGGTCAGGCACAATTCCTTCAGCGGCGTGAACTGATAGGCGGCGGCGGCCAGCAGCAGCCCACCGGCCACCCACGGCGAGGCGACGACCATGCCCGGCGTCGTCAAGGCGGCGGCGTGCAGGCCCCATTGCAGGGCGGTGGCGGCGAGGCAGAATCCGGCCCAAACGGCGATATATCCGGCGACGAAGGCGGCGGCGCGGCGCATCAGGGCGCCGCCTTCCAGCCGGTTGGCGGCGACGTCGGTGAAGGTCAGGATCATGGGCGCCGCCGTCGGCAGCATCATGGCGAAGGTCATGACCAGCCACATGATGAGGACCAGCGTCAGGTCGGCGGCGGTCCAGGGACCGGCGGCGGCGGGCATGCCGAATCCGGCGATTCCCGTGGCGCAGAGGTTGGCGACGCCGCCCAGCGGGCCATCGCCGAAGGCCTCCATGCCGAGGCCCAGGCTGGCCGCGTCGCCGTGGTCGGCGACCATGGCGAGCAGGTAGACCCAGCCCAACGCCACCAGGACCGCCAAGGCCCCGGCGACGGTCCAGCGGCGGTGGACCAGCAGGCCCTCCAGCGGCAGGGCGTCACGCGTCGCCATGGGACGGCTCCTCTTGGCGGGCGGCGATTTCGGCGTCCCGTTCGGCGCGCCATTCCTGGGCCTTTTCGTATTGGTCGCGCAGGCTGTTCATCATCGCGGTGACGGCCCGTTCGGCGGCGGTCACGTCGCGGGACTCCAGGGCCTTCAGGACCGCTTCGTGCTGGGCGGCGGTGCGGTCGCGGTCGCGAAAGCGCACGATCACCATGTTGGAGACGGGCTGAACCGCCTCGATCAGGGCCGTCATCAGGAAGCCGATCATGGGGTTGCCGCAGGCGTCCACCAGGGCGCGGTGGAAGGCCACGTCGGAGGCGCAGAAGCCGGTATCGGGCAGGTCGGGATCGCGCTGACGGTCGATCTCCGCCCGCATGCGGGCCAAGTGGTCATCGGTGCGCCGCTCGCAGGCCAGTCGGGCGCAGACGGCTTCCATCTCGTGGCGGGCCTCGGCGATGTCGGACAGGGTGAACTCGCCCAGCGACACCAGCATGGTCGCCGATTCCTGAAGACCCTGGGCCGCTTCCTCCGCCGACGGGCGGTTGACGAAAGTGCCGCCCGTGGGACCGCGCCGCGAGCGGATCAGGTTCTGGGCCGCCAGGCGCTTCAGGGCCTCGCGGATGGTCGGGCGGGAGACGTCGAACTGGGCGGCGAGGTCGTCTTCGCGCGGCAGGCGCTGGTCGACCCGCAGGTGGCCGTCGACGATGGCCTGACGGATCTGTTCGCTGATCTGCTTGGCCAGGCTTTCCGTGACCAGTCCGTCGAATTTCAGGCTCATCGGGGCATATCCCTGTGGTGCGGCGCGTGTCGATCTCATTCTTTTATTTGTCTGACAAATATGTCAATATCGTTTTCATCATTCGCCATGCCGCATATCCGAAGGGAGGATTCGCATGTTCAAGGCCCTGGTGGTCGACAAGGGCGCCGACGATAAGGTCGCCGCCGAGATCAAGCAGCTCGACGAAGCCCAACTGCCCGACGGCGACGTGACCGTCCGCGTCGAGCATTCGACCGTGAACTACAAGGACGGCCTGGTCCTCAACGGCCTGGGTAATCTGGTGAAGACCTATCCGCACGTTCCGGGTATCGACTTCGCCGGGACGGTGGAAGCCTCCGACGATCCCGAGTTCAAGCCGGGCGACAAGGTGGTCCTGACCGGCTGGCGCGTCGGCGAGGTGCATTGGGGCGGCTACGCCGAAAAGGCCCGTGTGAAGGGCAAGTGGCTGGTCAAGCTGCCCGAAGGGTTGACTACGCGTCAGGCCATGGCCGTTGGGACCGCGGGCTTCACCGCGATGCTCGCCGTCATGGGCCTGGAAGAGAACGGCCTCGATCCCGCCGAGGACGGCGAGGTCCTGGTGACCGGCGCCACCGGCGGCGTCGGCTCGGTGGCCGTCGCCATCCTCGCCAAGCTGGGCCACGGCGTCGCCGCCCTGACCGGCAAGGAGAGCGAGGCCGACTATCTGAAGAGCCTGGGCGCCACCTCCATCGTGCCGCGCGCCGACTTGGCCGAGCCCAACAAGCGGCCCCTGGAAACGGAGACCTGGAACGGCGTCGTCGACGCCGTCGGCGGCACCGTCCTGGCCCGTGCCCTGGCGCAGCTCAAGTCCCGCCATTCGGCGGCGGCGGTCGGCCTGGCGGGCGGCAACAAGCTCGACACCACCGTCATCCCCTTCATCATCCGGGGTTGCAACCTGCTGGGCATCGATTCGGTCTTCTGCCCGAAGCCGCGCCGGGAACAGGCCTGGGCGCGCATCGTCCAGGACCTGCCCATGGACAAGCTGGAGTCCATGATCGTCTCGGCCAAGCTGGAAGACCTGCCGACCATCGGCGGCGACATCCTGAAGGGCGCCGTGCGCGGGCGCGTGGTGGTCGACCTCTAAGTCCCTTCAGGCCTTATGGGAAGCGCGGCGGGCCTGCCTCCGTGTATCGGGGGTGGGCCTGTCTCGTATACAATTCGCGGCGTGGTGAATAGCCCCCACGGAAGCTGGGCCGGATCGGTCAAAGCCGCGCCCGCCTTGGCGTCCCGACCGATTCGGCCAGGGCGGGAAAATACCTTCGGACCGCTTGACCCCCAGCGGAAATTGGGGTTAGGTGATACAAAATCAGGTGCGTGTGTATGCAATCGCTCCATTAACAGGAGCGGCGCCACGCCGCCAAACAACACATAAGAAGAGGCGTTCAGCGCCCGGAACAGGAAGGCCAACAGACGAATCGCCGGGACGCCCCTCCCCAAAACCAAAAAATACCGGGGTGCCCGCGCATGCGGTCGGCGGCGACGCCGTCGACCGGTCAGGGAGATGACAATGTCCGAGGAGACGTCCATGTCCGACGCTCGACGTGCGTCCACCGTCCGGGGCTATGGTCCGGGCGGCCATCGCCGTTTGTCCGCCGGGGAGGTCGCGCGATGACCTCCGCCATCACCACCACCCGTGCCATGGACACCTTGCCCAAGCTGCTGGTGCACCACGCCGAGACGCGCCCCGGTCATCCGGCGTCGCGCGAGAAGGATTACGGCATCTGGCAGACCTGGTCCTGGAAGGAGGTTCATGACGAGATCATGGACTTCGCCGCCGGTCTGGCCGCGCTCGGCTTCCAGCGCGGCGACACCCTGGCCATCGTCGGCGACAACCGCCCGCAGCTCTATTGGTCGATGGTCGCCGCGCAGGTCCTGGGCGGCACGCCGGTGCCGGTCTATCAGGACTCGGTCGCCGAGGAGATGCAGTTCGTCCTGGAGCACGCGGAGGTGAAGTTCGCGGTGGTCGAGGACCAGGAGCAGGTGGACAAGCTGCTCGAGATCAAGGATCGCTGCCCGCGTCTCCAGACCATCATCCACGAGGACACGCGCGGCATGCGCGACTACACCCAGTCCTTCGTGCAAAGCTTCGAGGTGGCGCAGGAAAAGGGCCGCGCCTTCAACGCCGAAAAGCCCGGCTATCTGCGCGACGAGATCAACAAGGGCAAGGGGTCGGACATCGGCGTCATGCTTTATACGTCGGGCACCACGGGCCAGCCCAAGGGCGTGATGCTGACCTTCGACAACGTCCTGATCACGGCGCGCAACAACGCCGAGATGGAGGGGCTGACCCCGGACGAGGACGTCATCGCCTATCTGCCCATGGCCTGGGTGGGCGACCACCTCTTCTCCATGGCGCAAAGTTACATCTGCGGCTTCACCGTCAACTGCGCCGAAAGCGGCGACACGGTGCTGACCGACATGCGTGAACTGGGGCCGACCTATTACTTCGCCCCGCCGCGCATCTACGAAAACATGCTGACCACCGTCATGATCCGCATGGAAGACGCCGCGCCCCTGAAGCGCCGCATGTTCCACTACTTCATGGACGTGGCGAAGAAGGTCGGCACGCGCATCCTCGACGGCCATCCGGTCGGCGCGCTGGACCGCCTGAAGTACGCGCTGGGCGACATCCTGGTTTACGGGCCGCTGAAAAACGTGCTCGGCTTCTCGCGCATCAAGCTGGCCTATACGGCGGGCGAGGCCATCG
>CAZFRK010000212.1:0-6004 GCA_964521375.1 uncultured Rhodobacterales bacterium | reverse complement strand
ACAACTTCAACGAACCGACGCTGTTCGATTTCTTCCGCGACGCCGGCGCGGAGGTCACCACCGTCGACGGAATCTACGACGATGCCGTCGTCGCCGCCGAAGCCTTCGCCGCCGCCGACCCGGCGGTGCTTCTGGTCACCGATACGGACTATACAGGCGCCCGCGCCGTCACCCGCGCCATCATGGCCGGATACTGCGTCCTGGGGCACGAGATGGCCGACGCCCCCGGCGCCGACTGGCCGACCCATCTTTTCCTTCAGGTCGGCGTCGGCGGCATGGCGGCGGGCGTCACGGCGGGGCTGTGGGCCGCCGGGGGGCGGGTGCCCCGCCTCTTCACGGTCGAACCCCTGACCGCCGCCTGCATGCGCGACAGTCTGGCGGCGGGAACGCCGACGGCGGTGCCCGGCGCCCTGCGCACCAGCATGGACGGCCTGTCCTGCGGTCGCCCCTCCCTGCCCGCCTGGAATATCCTTCGCCACGCCGCCGCCGGTGCCTTGGCCATCCCTGACACGGTCGCCCGGGAGGTGAAGGCCCGGCTCGGCGCGGAAGACGGCGACGAAGCCCCCTTCGCGACGGGCGACACGGGCGTCGCCGGACTGGCGGGATTGGTCGCGGCGGCCTCGACTCCGGCCCTGCGGCGGGCCGTCGGCCTGGGCGCCGACAGCCGCGTCCTATTGGTCAGCAGTGAAGGCCCGCTTCCTCCAAAATAAGCGCCATCAAGGCGGCGCGATGCGGATGCAGGAAGAAGTGCCCGTCGTCGAAGACGTGGAAGCGGAACCGGCCCGCCGCCAGATCGCCCCACCGCTCGACCTCTTCCGGGGCGGCTTCGGCGTCGCGTGTTCCGGCGACCGCCAGGACGGGGCAATGAAAGGCGGCGTCGGGCAGGCGCGAGAAGGTTTCCGACATCTGAAAATCCGCCCGGAGCATGGGCAGGAGGAAGGCCATCAATTCCTCGTGCTCCAGAACTTCCGGAGGGGTCCCGCCCATGCGGCGCAGGGCTTCCCTGAAGGCCGGGTCGGGCAGATCGTGCATCGGCGCCTTGCGCGGCGGCGAATGGGGGGCGCGGCGCCCGGAGAAGACCACCGCGCTCGGCGCATGGCCCCGGGCGATCACATGGCGGGCCAGGTCGTGGGCTAGGGCCGCGCCCATGCTGTGGCCGAACACCACGAAGGGGCGGTCCAGAAGCGGCGCCATGGCGTCGGCCAAGGGCGGCACCACCTGCCCGACATCGGTCAAGGCGGCTTCCTTGACGCGGGTCTCCCGTCCCGGAAGCTGCGCCGCGATGACCTCGACGTCCGGCGGCGCGTTCAGGCTCCAGGCCCGATAGGCGGCCGCCCCCGCCCCCGCGTAAGGCAGGCAAAACACCCGCAGACGGGCCTCCGGAACCGGACGGAAACAGGTCAGCCAGGGCGACGGGGACACCGCCGGACGGCGCGCGGCGACCGTCATGACAGGCTCCCCCCGGTCGCGTCCTGGGGCACGATGCGCCCGTCGCTCATGTGAAGAATACGGTCGGCGAGGTGGAAATAGCGGTCATCGTGGGTAACACAGATCAGCATTTTGCCTTGGTCGCGCAGATCGGGGAGAATCCGTTCGTAGAACACCTTGCGGAAGTGGGGGTCCTGGTCGGCGGCCCATTCGTCCAGGATCAGCACGGGATTGTCTTCCAGGGCGGCGACCACCAGGGCCAAACGCTTGCGCTGACCGACCGAGAGATCGACGGTGGAGAAGGCGCCGTCGGCGATGGCGACCTTGTCGGTCATGTCCAGCAGGTCGAGGAGCTTCGCCGCCCGCTCCGGGGCGATCTCGCCGACGCCGAAGAGCCGCCGGAACACGTGGTAGTCGGAGAAAATCGCCGACATCTGGTCCCGATAGGCCTGGAACTGGACCCGGGACAAAGGCACGCCATTCACCACGATGTCGCCGCTCTGGGCCGGAAGGAGGCCCGTCAGGAGGCGCATCATGGTCGACTTTCCGGACCCGTTTCCGCCGGTGATGAAGGTGATCTCTCCGGCCTGGAAGCGGGCGCGCAGGGGGCCGGCGCGGAATCCGGCGCCGCCGCGCGGGGTGGTGTAGGTGAAGGCCAGATCCCGCAGTTCGATGGTCTTGATGGTCTCCGACAGAGGAGCCGACGTCTCGTCCTCGACTCCCCCCAGATACTCCCGCAAGCGCGCCTGAAGGGCCTGAATTCCGGCCAGGGCCGTATTGGCGTCGGCGATGTTGGGGATGGCCTGGGCGATGGTGCCGATGGGACCGATCATGAACAGCGCCGCCGTGGTCGAGCTGACCACGGACTCGTGATAGTCATCGGTGAACAGGGGCACCACGAAGACCATGATGCCCAGCAGGATGTAGAAGATCAGCTGCACCAGCACGAACTCGAAGGCCCAGCGCCGCTTGGTCTCGCTCTTGGCCTCGCGCGCCGCGGCCGAGGCCGTCGCCAGATCCAGCATCACCGCGTCGGATCGCGCGGTGTCCATGCGCGCTTCCTTGAACCCCTTCAGAAGATGGCCCAGACCATCGAACAGCGTTGCTTCATGGGCCATGGCCCGTTGCGACATGTGGTTGAACCGCTGCATGCGCTGAAGATGAATGACGATGGCGACGACGCCGAACACCGCGGCCAGCGCGAAGGCGGTCAGGGACAGCCACGCCATGTAGATCGCCACGAACACCAGCAGGGCCGCCTGCTGGGCGCCGACCACCAACAGCGGCAAGGTGCGCGAGATGGTTTGCGTATCCTGCGTCAAGGCCGCGTAGAGCGGTCCGCGCCCCAGATGGTCCAGGGAGTCCATGTCGGCCCGCCGAAGATCGTCGGCCAGCCGCACGCGGATGCGATGGATGATGGTCTCCACCTCGCGGGCCGACGTGCTCATGACGTAGTTCTGCGACAGGGCGAACAGCGCCAGCGCGCAGAGGAACATGACCATCAGGCGGAAGCTCGCCCCGCCGTCCCCCGCCTCGGCGACATCGGCGGCGGCCATATTGACGATGCCCAGCACCGCCGCCGTGCTGACACCGGCGATCACCGTCATGATGGCGAGATTGCGCACGTTGGCGCGGGCCTCGGCGAGGATCAGACGCAAGAGATCCATGGCCTAGCCCCCCGCCGCCGTCTGGTCGAGTTCGCGCAGGACCCCTTCCTCCATATGGAAGCGGCGGTCGGCGACGTCAAAATAGTGGTCGTCGTGGGTCACGGCGATGACGGTCTGGCCCCGGCGCTTCAATTCAGGCAGGACCTCGCGATAGAACTTGCGCCGGAAATGAGGGTCCTGGTCGGCGGCCCATTCGTCCAGGACCAGCACCGGCTTGTTTTCCAGAAGGGCGCCGATCAGCGCCAGACGCTTGCGTTGTCCCGCCGACAGGTTGGTGCTTTCGAAGCGGTCCCCGTCCAGGTGGGTGATGGTGTCCATCTCCAGCCAGTCGAACAGCCGGGCCGCCTCGTCGGCGTCCGGCGTCTGGCCATATAGGCGGGGAAACAGATGATAGTCGGAGAAGACCGCGGCGATCAGCCCGCGGTAGGCCCGCAGATGGCGCGGCGTGATCCGCAGGCCATCCACCAGGATGTGACCCTGGCGCGGCGCGTAGAGACCAGTCAGCAGCTTGATCATGGTCGACTTGCCCGATCCGTTGCCGCCTGTGATGAAGACCACCTCTCCGCGCCCGATGACCAGATCATCGCCCAGAAGCACCTGAAAGGGGCACTCCCCCACCACCGCCGGATAGGTGTAGCGCACGTCCTTCAGGCGTAATTCCCGGAAGTCGCCGTCCAGGGGCAAGGCGTCCGCCTCGCTGCCCGGCTCGGCCATGGCTGCGAGGTCCTGGTCCAGTTTCAGCATGCCCGCCGCCGCCGCCTCGGAGCCACCAAGGATGCCGAGCGACTGGATGAAGATGCCGACGGGGCCGATCATGAACAGGACCGCCGTCGTCACCTTGACCACGTCCTCGCTGAAGTCGTCGGAATAGGTCGGCACGACGAAGACGACCACGCCCAGCAGGACGAAGAAGGCCAGCTGACCAAAAATGAACTGGTTGAAGGCGTGTATCTGTGTGTCGATGCGCAGATCCGTCGTTTCCTGGGATATGTCGTCGAAGGCCTGCCCCAACTCGCGCGAGCGGCGGCTGCTCATGCGCAGTTCCTTGAACCCGTCGAGCAGGTCGGTGACGGATTCGAACATGCGCGTGTCGGCCCTGAGGGAGTCCCGGAACTTGTCCCCCAGGGCCTTCCCCAGTTTCGCGTAGACCGCCCCGGCGAGGCCGATGGTCGTCAGCACCAGGACGAAGGCCAGCCAGTGGACGTAGAGGATGTAGAACAGGACCGCGCCGCTGAGGATGGCCGACCGGAAGGCGATGGCCAGATACTGCGCGTTCTGGCTGATGCTTTGCGTGCTCTGGGTAATGCTTTCATAGAGCGTCGCCGGGCCGACCTTTTCGATCTTTTCGAAGTCGGCCCGGCGCAGCCGTTCCAGAAGGCGGACGCGGGTGTGGTCGATGGCCGCCTCCACGTCGGCGCCGACCTTGGTCAGCAGGAAGATCTCGGCCAGGGTATAGACCACGGCGGCGGCGGCGAACCCGGCGGCGAGCAGCCAATCGACCTCGTCGCTTCGCGTATCGGCGATTTCCTGCGCCGCCACGTTGACGATGGCCAAGATGAAGGTGCTGCTGAGACCCGACGCGAGGGCGCTGAGCAGCAAACGCTCGCGCGGCGTCGATCGCGGGTCGGTCAGCAGGGTCAGAAGCTTCATGCCACGTCGGTTCCTTCAAGCTCCGCCAGGGTCCGCGTCCGCCGCGCCAAGACCGCCGCGGCGCCCCGCATCAGGACTTCGGCGACGCCGTCCACATGGCGCCGCCGCCAGGACTCCAGTGGGCCGCCCGCCACCAGGGCGTTGAACGCCCCGAGCGCCGGTCCGCAATGTACCTGGAAATCGGTCTTGCGTGCACCCTCTCCACTCAAGGCCCAGCGCGTCGAGCGTCCGAAGTACCAGCGGAGGATCAGCGCCAGCCGCTGCTTGGGGACGGCTTCGGCCCGGGCGATCTCGGCGGGCGGATAGAACCTTCGGCAATCCTCCCAGGCGGCTTCCAGGCTCGTGCCGAACCATTCTTCCAGCCGTCCGCGCGTCTCGGCGTCCAGGCTCTCCACCGACTCCGCCTGCCGGTAGAGGTCGAAAAGACGCCCGGCGCGGGCCGGAAAGAAGGTCCCCTTGCGCAGCACCTGCACCCGCGCGCCGGTCTCGAAGAACATGCCCGACGGCGCGTAGGCGGTGTCCTGCACCCCCATGTCCTGGAGCATGTCCTTGACCAGATCGCTGGTTCCGGCCTCCACCGTGCACTGGTTGACCGAGCCGGTGACGACGAAGTCGGCGCCCAGCAGAAACGCCGCCGCCGCCGCTTCCGGCGTGCCGATGCCGCCCGCCGCGCCGATACGCGCACGCAGGGGCTCCGGGTAGCCGAACCGCGCCGTCGCGGCGTCCCTCAGGCGCAGGAAGGCAGGCAGCAGGACATAGGGCGAGCGGGCGTCCGTATGGCCGCCGGAATCGGCCTCGGCCACCAAGTCGTCGCACATGGGCACGGAGCGTGCCAAGTCCGCCTGGTCATCCGTCACCGCGCCATCGCGCAGCAAGGCGGCGACGATCTCCTTGGGGGCCGGAGACAGAAAGGCGTCGGCCATCTCGGGCCGGGAGACCTTGCCCATGACCTTGTGGGCGATGACCGCTTCTCCGTCGGCGCCCCGGGACAGGCCGGTCAGGCGCCACCGCACCAGCTCCGGCGTCATCTCCACGTAGGCGGCGGCCTCCACCCGACGCACGCCGTGGCGCAGACAGGCATCCACCACCGTCTGTTCGGCGCGGTCGGCCAAAAGGTTGCAGCCCCAGGGGACGTCCGGCGGCAGGGCTTCGGCCAGGGCGGCGACGGAGGCCTCCAGGACATCGGCGGACAGGCCGCCGGTCCCCAGGAAGGACAGCAGTCCGGCGCGCGCCATGCGGGCCACCAAGGCCGGAGAGGC
>CAZFRK010000211.1:0-6103 GCA_964521375.1 uncultured Rhodobacterales bacterium | reverse complement strand
GGCGGGTCTTCGGATGATCGGGGGAGCCGAAGCGCAGGGCGTTCAGGTTGGCCACGGGCCGGGCGCCCATGGTGAAGACGTCGCGCAGAATGCCGCCGACGCCCGTCGCCGCGCCCTGATAGGGCTCGATGAAGGACGGGTGGTTGTGGCTTTCCATCTTGAAGATCGCGGCCAGGCCGTCGCCGATATCGACAACGCCGGCGTTCTCGCCGGGGCCGCAGATGACCCAGGGGGCTTCCGTCGGCAGGGTCTTCAGCCACTTCTTGGACGATTTGTAGGAGCAGTGCTCCGACCACATGACCGAGAAAATGCCGAGTTCGGTCAGGTTCGGTTCACGGCCCATGATCTCCAGGACCAGCGTGTATTCGTCGTCGGTCAGGCCGTGCTGGGCGATGACCTCGGGAGTGATCTCGCTCATTACGCCAGGGCCTCCACCAGGGAATCGAACAGGGGCTTGCCGTCGGTGCCGCCGAGCATCGGATCGGCCAGACGCTCCGGGTGGGGCATCATGCCCAGCACGTTGCCGGTGTCGTTGAGGATGCCCGCGATGTTGTTCAGGCTGCCGTTGGGATTGGCGGCGGCGGTGGCCTCACCGGCCTCGTCCACGTAGCGGAAGGCGACGCGGCCCGTGTCTTCCAGCTTCGCCAGGGTGTCGGCGTCGGCGAAGAAGTTGCCGTCGTGGTGGGCGATGGGCACGCGGATGACCTGACCGGCGCCGTATTGGGCGGTGAAGTCGCTGGCCGCGGTCTCGACCCGCAGCGGCACGTCCTTGCAGATGAAGTGCAGGCTGGCGTTGCGCATCAGGGCGCCGGGCAGCAGGCCCGCCTCGGTCAGGATCTGGAAGCCGTTGCAGATGCCGAGCACGCGCACGCCGCGCGCCGCCATCTTCTTGACCTCGGCCATGACCGGGCTGTTGGCCGACATGGCGCCGCAGCGCAGATAGTCGCCATAGGAGAACCCGCCCGGAACGACGATGAGGTCGAGGTCGGCGGGGACCTCGGTCTCGCGGTGCCAGAGCATCAGGGGCTTGGCGCCCATGCTCTGCTCCAGGCTGACCGCGACGTCGCGGTCGCAGTTGGAGCCGGGGAAGACGATGACGGCGGCTTTCATGGGTGCGTCTCGACAGCTAACGGGACAGGAGGCGGCGACCGGGGGCTTAGCCCTCGATGTCGATCGAGTAGTTCTCGATGACGGTATTGGCCAGCAGCTGGCGGCACATGGCGTCGACCGTCTCGCGGGCCTTGGCGGCGTCGGTTTCGGCGAGGTCGAGTTCGATGTACTTGCCCTGGCGGACGCCATCGACGCCGCCGAAGCCGAGCGAACCGAGCGCGTTCTGGATGGCCTTGCCCTGGGGATCGAGGACGCCGGTCTTGAGCGTGACGTGAACCTTGGCCTTCACGGTGGTTTCCTTCCAAGAGAGCCTGAAGCCGGATGAAGCGGCGAAGGGCGCCGTCTCGCGGCGCCCTTCGGAATGGAATTACTGCAGGGTCGAGGGACCGGCCATGTCGCGCGGGCCGCCTTCGGGCAGGATGCCCAGGCGGCGGGCGACTTCCTGATAGGCTTCCTCGACGCCGCCGAGGTCGCGGCGGAAGCGGTCCTTGTCCATCTTCTCGCCGGTGGCGTTGTCCCAAAGGCGGCAGTTGTCGGGGCTGATCTCGTCGGCCAGGACGATCTGGATGTCGCCGGTGTCGTGGTACAGGCGACCGAATTCCAGCTTGAAGTCGATCAGACGGATGCCGATGCCCAGGAACAGGCCCGACAGGTAGTCGTTGACCCGCAGGGCCAGGGCCATGATCTCGTCCAGCTCCTGGATGGTCGCCCAGCCGAAGGCGGTGACGTGTTCCTCGGAGACCAGCGGATCGTCCAGTTCATCGTTCTTGTAGTAGTACTCGACGATGCAGCGCGGCAGCTGGGTGCCTTCGGGGATGCCGAACCGCTTGGCCAGCGACCCGGCGGCGACGTTGCGCACCACCACCTCGATGGGGACGATCTCGACCTCGCGCACCAGCTGCTCACGCATGTTCAGGCGGCGGATGAAATGCGTCGGAACGCCCATCTCGCCCAGCTTGGTGAAGAGGTATTCGGAGATGCGGTTGTTCAGGACGCCCTTGCCGGTGATGGTGCCCTTCTTCTTGTTGTTGAAGGCGGTGGCATCGTCCTTGAAGTACTGGACGACGGTCCCCGGTTCGGGACCTTCGTAGATGATCTTCGCCTTGCCTTCGTAGATCTGCTTGCGTCGTGCCATGAAGAGGGTGTCCGGCTGCGGCCGCGAGGTCGCCCCATGTCCGGGGCAGGGGCGCGGCCCTGGGAGTGGAGGTATCGGAAACGACTTCGTCCGCGCCGCCGCCGGTCCCGGCCCGGTGGGCCGTCGGATCCGGCGCGGCACGGCCGCATCGTTTCGAACGGGGGGTGTATAGCAGGACTGGGGGCGGGGTACAACGGGAGTCCGCGCCCCGCGGTCGCCCTATTCGGCGGTGCCGCGATCCGGGCCGCGGTAGTCGCGGATACCCTGGGCCAGGGCGTAGCAGGCCAAGCGCACGTACTTGGGGATCTCGACCTTCTCCCCGTCGCGCTCGCCCTTCTCGTAGTACTGGACCACGCGGCGCTTGAGGCCCAGGGCCTCGGCCGCGTCCTTCTGCGACAGCTTGAGCGACTTGCGCCATTGGCGGAAGTCCTTGTGCGTCATCGCGCTGCCCATGGCGGTGTCCCCACGTTGGTCTGCGAACGAGGGGATGATGGCGCAAATTGTCTAGGGCGTCCAATGACAAAGCGCACCCGGTGCGGCATACGGGGGGTGCGCGGCACGCGGGGGCGGCCCGCCGGTCAGGCCGACAGGTCGAGGTCGCGGAAGGGCGTGACGTCCGGCGGCCCGGCGGCGAAGCGCCAGACGGGGGAGACGGCGGCATGGTCCACGGACGGCAGGGCCAGCAGGGAACTACAGATCGTCTGAAAGCCGCGCGGCGTGGCGAAGCACATGGCGCCGCGCCATTCGGCGCCGTCCTTGCGCCCGTCCTCCAGCGATCCGCCGGGCAGCCCGGCCCCGGTCTCGTGGCTGGCCAGCAGGCGTTCCCAGGCCTCCCAGTCCCCGGCCTCCGGGTCCGGCGGTCGGGCGTCCCGGAACCGGGGGCGGTGGACATGGATGCGGGAGTCGGCGTCGTCGTCGAGGTCGAGCGCCGTGACCATGGACAGGCCCTCGGGGATGGCGTGGGCCTCGATATGGCCGTCCTCGCGCCCGGCGTGGCGTAGCCACCAGGCGTCCTGGTTGTCGGCGATCACCATGTTGAAGGGGCGGTAGGCGCGCCCGTCCAGGTCGGCCAGGGCCTCCGCCGCCGCCGAGGCGTCGGAATGGTCCAGGGCGTCGAGGACCAGTTCGCCGCGCGTCCGCATGCCCGGCTTGGGGCCGAGCGTGCCCTGGCGGTTGAGGATGGCGGCCACCACCCCGTCGTCGTTGAGGCCCATCCAGGTGCCGCCCGCCAATTCGTCCTGACCGGCCACCACGTCGGCGCGGTCGGGCCAATGGCGGGCGGGCGGACGCCACGGGCGGTCCCGCATCTCGTCCCGGTTGGCCGCCATCACCAGCGGCCAGGGGTGGTTGGGACGACGCAGCAGGACGACGGTGCACATGAACGGCAAGCCTCTGGGCGGCGCTCGACTTTTCCCGCTAGGGAGACGGCGCGGTCAACGGACGAATGGAGCCGAAAGTCTAACGCTTTCGTCGTCCCGCCGCAAAAAGAGGTACACCTCGTCCAATCATGCGGGTATAACGGTGCCGCTTTTGCGCCCGGCGGTCCGTTACCCCACGGTGCCGGGGACATAATCAGGGGAAACGGTTCGGTATTTCACTGGGGACCTGCACTATGGCCGATGCCTTCCACGACCGCGAAAAGGGTTTCGAGGCGAAGTTCGAGCATGACCAGGAACTTGAGTTCCGTGCTCGCGCCCGCCGCAACAAGCTGATCGGCCTTTGGGCGGCGGAAGTCATGGGCATGGCCGGCGGCGGTGCCGAGGCCTATGCCCGTCAGGTGGTGGCCGAGGATCTGGAACATCACGGTGACGACGGCGTCATCGCCAAGCTCCTGAAGGACCTGGGCGAGCACGACGTGGACATGACCGAAGGCCGTCTGCGCATCAAGATGGACAAGACCATGGCCATCGCCCGCGAGCAGATCGCCACCGAAGGCTGAACGACGACGAACCGCGCCCCGTAAGGGCGACTCGGACAAAGGGCCGGAGAGTCTCTCTCCGGCCCTTTGTCGTTCCGCCGTCCATCCGGAGTCGTGGTGTCCCGCGGGGCTGTTCGGCCCGGGCGGGGCGGACCATACGAAAAAGGCGCGATCCGTAAGGACCGCGCCTTTTTCGAACGCCGTGGCGGCGTCTTAGGCGATGGCGCCGATGCGCTTGAACTTCAGCGGCTTGCCGTCGGTGTCGCAGACCAGCTGGCCGTCGATCGTTCCGGCCATGTACTTGCCGTGGCCGATCTGGCGGCCGACGTACATGACGGGACGGACTTCCTTGCCGTTCAGAAAGCGCTTGCCGGCAGCACCCTTGTCGCCCATCGAGGCCTTGGCTGTCTTCGAAGTAGCCATTTCACATTCTCCCAACGCGGCCGGCGGCGGACGCGGCCAGAAATCAAAAATCAGGCGGCCCCTTTTACAGGATTCGCCGCACAAGGCAAGTCCATACTTGCGCGAAGGTGCCTCGCTCCGTCCTCCGGCCCCTTACCCGATCATGGGAAGGGAGCGGCGGAGGCGGCGCGGGCGGGTGGGCGTCAGCTTTCGCCGAACACCCGCTTGAAGATCGTGTCCACGTGCTTGGTGTGGTAGCCCAGGTCGAACAGGCTTTCCAGCGTCGCGGCGTCGATGCGGCTGGTGACGTCCTCGTCCGTCTTCAGCATGGACAGCAGGTCGCCCTGGCCGTCCCAGACCTTCATGGCGTTGCGCTGGACGATGCGGTAGCTGTCCTCGCGCGAGACGCCCGCCTGGGTCAGGGTCAGCAGGACCCGCTGGCTGAACACCAGACCGCCCATCTGGTTCAGGGTCTTGTCGATGTTGTCCGGGTAGATCACCAGGTTGGCCATGACGTTGGTCAGGCGGGCCAGGGCGAAATCCAGGGTCACGGTGGCGTCGGGGCCGATCATGCGCTCCACCGAGGAGTGGCTGATGTCGCGCTCATGCCACAGGGCGACGTTTTCCATGGCCGGAACGACGGCCATGCGGACGATGCGGGCCAGCCCGGTCAGGTTCTCGGTCAGCACCGGGTTGCGCTTGTGCGGCATGGCCGAGCTGCCCTTCTGGCCCTTGGAGAAGAACTCCTCGGCCTCGCGCACCTCGGTGCGCTGAAGGTGGCGGACCTCGGTCGCGGCGCGCTCGATGGAGCTGGCGATGACGCCCAGGGTGGCGAAGTACTCGGCGTGGCGGTCGCGCGGAATGACCTGGGTCGACAGCGGCTCGGCGGTCAGGCCCAATTGTTCGGCGACGTATTCCTCGACGAAGGGATCGATGTTGGCGAAGGTGCCGACGGCACCCGAAATGGCGCAGGTGGCGATGGACGCGCGGGCGGCCAGCAGGCGCTCGCGGTTGCGCTGGAACTCGGCGTGGAAGCCCGCGAACTTCAGGCCCATGGTCACCGGCTCGGCGTGGATGCCGTGGGAGCGGCCCATGCAGACGGTCATCTTGTGCTCCAGGGCGCGCGTCTTCAGCGCGTCGAGCAGGGCGTCGATGTCCTTCAGCAGCAGGTCGGCGGCCTGGGTCATCTGCACGGCCAGGCAGGTGTCCAGGACGTCGGAGCTGGTCATGCCCTGGTGGACGAAGCGGGCGTCCTCGCCCACCTGTTCGGCCAGTTCGGTGGTAAACGCGATGACGTCGTGCTTGGTCTCGCGCTCGATCTCGTCGATGCGGGCGATGCGCTCGTCGGTGTAGGGCTTGTCGCCCTTTTCCCAGACCGCCTTGGCGGCGCTTTCCGGAATGACCCCCAGCTTGGCCTGGGCGTCGCAGGCGTGCGCCTCGATCAGGTACCAGATGCGGAACTTGTTCTCCGGTGCCCAGATGGCGGCCATCTCGGGGCGGCTATAGCGCGGGATCATCGCCTGTCGTCCTGCCTGTGA
>CAZFRK010000210.1:0-6109 GCA_964521375.1 uncultured Rhodobacterales bacterium | reverse complement strand
GCGACCTGGAAGCCTATCAGGCCAAGGAGCGGGCGCCGGTCTGCGGGATCTGGCGGGGGTTCCGGGTCTGCGGCATGGGGCCGCCGTCATCGGGCGGCCTCGCGGTGGTCGAGATGCTCGGCCTGTTGGAGCGGTTCGACCTGACGGACCTCGACCCCCGAGGCGTCGAGACGGCGCACCTGCTGGCCGAGGCCGGACGGCTGGCCTTCGCCGACCGCGACCGCTATGTGGCCGACGCCGACTTCGTGCCGGTGCCCGTCGCCGGATTGACCGACGGCGCCTATCTGGCGGCGCGGTCGCGCCTGATCGATCCGCGCGCCGCCCTGGCCGACGCCGAGCCGGGAACGCCCCCGGCGCTGGACGGCCCGCCACGCCAGGACGGCGTGAATCCGGAGCGGCCCTCGACCTCGCACCTTTCGGTGATCGACGCCGACGGGAACGCGGTCAGCATGACCACCTCCATCGAGAATGCCTTCGGCGCCCGCCTGATGGTCAAGGGCATGCTGCTGAACAACCAGTTGACCGACTTCTCCTTCCGCCCCGAGGCGGACGACGGACGGATGGTCGCCAACCGGGTGGAGCCGGGCAAGCGTCCGCGGTCGTCCATGAGTCCGACCCTGGTGCTGCGGCCCGACGGACGCTTGCGGCTGGTCGTCGGCTCGCCGGGCGGGTCCAACATCATCGGCTACGTGGCCCAGAGCATCGTCGCCATCCTCGGCCAAGGCGTCGCGCCGCAGGACGCCGTGGCCCTGCCGCACGTGACCAACCGCGACGGCGCGACGACCATCGAGAACGCGGCCCTGGCGGCGCCCCTGGCGGCGCTCGGCCATCGCGTGACGGTGGCCGACATGACCAGCGGCCTGCATGCCATCCTGGTGACGCGGGACGGGCGCCTGATCGGCGCCGCTGATCCCCGGCGCGAGGGCGTGGCGCTCGGCGACTGAGAAGGCTACAACGGTCATGACCGTTTCATGACCGCGAGAAAGGAGGGCACGGTGAGCGATCATCGGGCCTCGGCCCGGGACAAGGCGCTGGGTCTGCCGTGCTGGCGCGGGCCGGTGGAGATCGAGGACCTGGGCGGCGGCCTGACCAACGCCAACTTCAAGGTCACCGACGCAGACGGGCGGCGCTACGCGGTGCGCGTCGGCGACGATATCCCGGTTCAGCACATCCTGCGTTTCAACGAACAGGCCGCCACCTACGCCGCCGCGCGGGCCGGTCTGTCGCCGCCGGTCCTGCACCACGAGCCGGGGGCCATCGTCCTGGACTATATCGATGGCCGCACCCTGACCCCCGCCGATGTGCGCCAGGACGCCATGCTGGCCCGCGTCCTGCCGCTGGTGACGCGCTGCCACCGCGAGATGCCGCGCCAGATGCGCGGCGCCGCCTTGGCCTTCTGGCCCTTCCAATCCATGCGCGACTACCTCTGGACCCTGTCGGAGACGCCCAACCGGCACCGCGACCACCTGGGCCGCTACGGCGCCATCGTCGAGGTCCTGGAAGAGGCCGTCGGTCCCGTCCGGCTGGTCTACGGCCACAACGACCTGCTGGCCGCCAACCTGATCGACGACGGCCACCGCCTGTGGCTGATCGACTGGGACTACGGCGGCTACGGCAGTCCCTTGTTCGACCTGGCCAACCTGGCCACCAACAACGGCCTGTCCGACGCCCAGGAGGCGTGGCTTCTGGAAACCTACTTCGGGGCGCCCGCCGACGCGGCGCTGTGGCGGTCCTTCCGGGCCATGAAGGCGGCCAGTCTGTTGCGCGAGGCCATGTGGGCCATGGTCTCGGAGTTTCAGTCGAAGATCGACTTCGACTATGCTGCCTACGCCGACGACTACCTTTCGCGCTTCGAGACCCTTTGGGCCGACGGACGCGCCATCGCGGAGACCGCCTGACCGTGCCCCACTTCAACCCGATGAAGCACCGCGTTCCCTTTCTGAAGCGGTGGGTGCCGTCGCTGCGCAAGCGGCTGGCCAAGATGACCTGGACCGGCGACTTCCGGGTCGTCGAGCGGTACGGGGCGCTGTTCCTGGTCAATTGGCGCAACTTCGTGGACCGTCAGATCGCCTTCTACGGCGACTACGAAGCCCGCCAGATCGACTGGCTGACCGCGGCCATGCGCGAGCACGGCATCCGGACCTTCATCGACGTCGGCGCCAACTTCGGCCTCTATACGGCGGTCCTGGCCCGGTCCGGGGTGGCCGACCGGGTGGTGGCCCTGGAACCCGACCCGCGCAACCTGTCGCAGCTTCACGCCACGGTTCTGCTCAACCGCCTGCACGGGACGGTGGAGATCCATCCCGTCGCCGCCAGCAGCGCGCCGGGCACGTTGCGTTTCGTCGCCTTCGCCGGAACCTCCACCGGCCAGTCGCGGGTGGCGCTGGAGGGCGACGACCAGGTGATCGAGGTCGCCGCCGCCGCCCTGGACGACCTTTTGCCGCTGACCGGACAGACCCTGGCCTTCAAGGTGGACGTGGAACGTCACGAGATGGAGGCCCTCGCGGGGATGGGGCGCTTGTTGGCGGAAAACCGCTGCCTGTTGCAGATCGAGGTGGACGAGGAGACCCTGAGCGGCGTCACCAGCCGCCTGGAGGTCCTGGGCTACAGCCGGATCCATCGCATCGACAACGACGTCTATTTCTCCAATTTCGACGTGTAATCCGTTTTACGGACTGCGTTATGGTTCTCCGGGTCGTGTGGCGCTTCGGCGAGGCGGGGCCGCCTGTCCGTCGCCCCTGTCCTACAGCCAGTCGCGGAGGATGGGGATGAGGGGAATGTCGGCCGGGGGCATGGGGTAGTCGGCGAGGCGAGCGGGTTTCACCCAGGCCAGCTCCTGGCCCTCCCGTCCGGTCACGCGGCCCTTCCACTGGCGGCAGACATAAAGCGGCATCAAGAGATGGAAATCGTCGTAGGCGTGGCTGGCGAAGGTCAGCGGCGCCAGACAGCTTTCCCGAGCGTCTATGCCCAATTCCTCGCGCAGTTCTCGGATCAAGGCGCGCTCCGGCGTTTCGCCGGGATCCACCTTGCCGCCGGGAAACTCCCACAGGCCCGCCAGGGCCTTGCCTTCCGGGCGTTTTTGCAGAAGGACCCGGTCGTCGGCGTCGATCAGGGCGACGGCGGTGACCAGCAGCATGCGCCGGGCCGTCGCCGCCGCGAAGGCGTCCGCCGTGACGGCGCGCATGCGGCAGGTGATTTCCGTGCCGCAGGGGCGGATGGCGCCCCGCGTCGCCTGACTCGGCATGAAGCCCAAACGCTCCAGAAGGCGGGTGGAAGCGACATTGGCCTCCACGACACCGGCTTCGACCGAGGTCAGGCCCAAATCCCGGAAGCCGTGATCCAGGGCCAGGCGCACGGCCTCGCGCCCGATGCCTTGGCCCCAGAAGGGGCGGCCCAGCCAATAGCCGATTTCCGCCACGCCGGGGCGGTCGGCGTCGAGGTCCAATCCCACGACGCCCATCAGCGCCCGGTCGCCGCGCCGCAGGATGGCCAGCGTCACGGCCCGCCCATCGCGGGCCAGCGCCATCGCCTCGGTGACGAAGCGGGCGGCGTCGTCGGCCGTGTAGGGGTGCGGCAGGCGGGCTGTGTAGCGGCTGACGTCCGGGTCGTCGGCCAAGGGCGCGATGGCGTCGGTATGCTGGTGGCCGAGCGGCTCCAACAGCACCCGGTCGCCGCGCAGCGGATAGACCGACAGGCAACCCTGGCCTTCGGGGACGTCGGAGGTCATGGTCACGAGCGGTAGGACCCGTTGATGTCGATGTAGCCGTGCGTCAGGTCGCAGGTCCAGACGGTGGCCGACCCCGGCCCGCCGGTTCCGGCGTCGGTCTCGATCAGGATGTCGGTGCCCTTCATATGGGCGGCGACGGGCGTTTCGTCGTAGCCGGGGACGGCGAGGCCCTCGCGCGCCACCTCGACGCCGCCGATGAAGATGCGCATGGCGTCGCGGTCGGCCTTTTCGCCCGACTTGCCGACGGCCATGACGACGCGGCCCCAGTTGGCGTCCTCTCCGGCGATGGCCGTCTTGACCAGCGGCGAATTGGCGATGGCCAGGCCGATGCGCCGCGCCGCGCGACCGTCCTCGGCTCCGGTGACGCGGATCTCGACGAACTTGGTGGCCCCTTCGCCGTCCCGCACGACCTGGTGGGCCAGGTCGGTCAGAAGGTCGAAGAGGGCGGCCTTGAAGTCGGCCAGGGCGGCGTCCTCGGCGCTGGCCGGGGCGGTGTTCCCGGCGGCGCCCGTGGCGAAGAGCAGCAGGGTGTCGGAGGTCGAGGTGTCGCTGTCCACGGTGATGGAATTGAAGGAGCGGTCGGCGCCGTCGCGCAGCAGCGCCTGGAGCACCGGCGCCGGGATGGCCGCGTCGGTGAAGACGTAGGACAGCATGGTCGCCATGTCGGGCGCGATCATGCCCGACCCCTTGGCGATGCCGTTGAGCGTCACCGGGGTGCCGCCGATGACGGCGCTACGGGTGGCGCCCTTGGGGTAGGTGTCGGTGGTCATGATGGCCTTGGCGGCGGCCAGCCAGTCGGCGCCGTCCAACTGGGCCAGGGCGCCGGGCAGGGCGTCGACAATCTTCTGTTGCGGCAGGAATTCGCCGATGGTGCCGGTGGAAGAGACGTAGACCTCGGTCTCGGCGCAGCCGATCAGCTTGGCGGCGGCGGCGACCGTATCGGCCACGGCCTCTTCGCCGCGCCGCCCGGTGAAGGCGTTGGCGTTGCCCGCGTTGACCACCAACGCGCGACCGGCGCCGCCCTTCAGGGCCTTGGCGCACCAATCGACGGGCGCCGAGCGGGTCTTGGAGGTCGTCAGCACGCCCGCCGCCGCGGTGCCCGCCGGCATTTCCACCACCAGCAGGTCGGTGCGGTTCTTGTAGCGGATACCGGCCTGGACCCCGGCGAATCGCACACCGGCGAGCGGCGGCATCTGCGGGAAGGACGCGGGCGCGAGCGGAGAGACCGGAAGGTCCATGACGGGCAACCTCGGACGATGAAACAACGGGCGCAGAGAATGGGCCAGGACGGGCCGGATGTCAGCCCCCTGTTTCCGTCGCCTTCCGTTTCCGCCGCCGCCCGATCCGGGCCGGATCTCGGCCCGGTCCGCGCCGGGGGTGGGCGGGGTCAGGATTCCAGCATGCGGCGCAGCAGGTCGACGTCCTCGGCGAAGGCCTCGTCGCCGCCCATCAACTCCTCGACCTTTTTCACGGCGTGCATGACGGTCGTGTGGTCGCGGCCCCCGAACTTGCGACCGATTTCCGGAAGGGAACGGCTGGTCAACTGCTTGGACAGGTACATGGCGACCTGACGCGGGCGGGCCACGGAGCGGGCGCGGCGGGCGCTGCTCATGTCGGAAACGCGAATCTGGAAGTGCTCGGCCACCTTCTTCTGGATGTCCTCGATGCTGACGCGCCGATCATTGGCCCGCAGCAGGTCGCGCAGGACGTCCTGCGCCGTTTCCAGGGTCAGGTCGCGGCCCACCAGTTGGGCGTGGGCGACCAGACGGGTCAGGGCGCCTTCCAGCTCGCGCACGTTGGAGCTGATCTTGTGGGCCAGGAACTCCAGAACCTTGACCGGAACCTGCTGGCCCATCTGTTCGGACTTGGCGGCCAGGATGGACAGGCGCAGCTCGAAGGTCGTCGGATGGATGTCGGCGACCAGCCCGGAGGCGAGGCGCGAGCGCAGACGGTCGCCGATGTCTTCCAGGTCGGCGGGCGACTTGTCGGCGGAGATGACGATCTGCCGCCCCTGGTCCACCAGGGCGTTGAAGGTGTGGAAGAACTCTTCCTGGGTCGAGTCCTTGCCGCAGATGAACTGCACGTCGTCGATCATCAGGACGTCGACGGCGCGGAACTGTTCCTTGAAGTCCATGGTCGTCTTGAAGCGCAGCGCCCGGACGAAGCTGTACATGAACTTCTCGGCCGACATATAGACCACGCGGCGACCCGGGTGGCGTTCGCGAATGGCCCAGGCGATGGCGTGCATCAGGTGCGTCTTGCCGAGGCCGACGCCGCCGTAGAGGAACAGCGGATTGAAGGCCGGGCGTTCCGAATCGGCCACCCGCTGGGCGGCGGCATAGGCGAATTCGTTGGGCTTGCCGGTGACGAAGTTCTCGAAGG
>CAZFRK010000209.1:4629-6112 GCA_964521375.1 uncultured Rhodobacterales bacterium | reverse complement strand
TTTAGATTTTTCTTTCCTCCTCCCGCGAAAGCGGGCACGCTTTTAACGGTATGAACCTCATTTACACCCTTTTTCCGATAATCCGGAGGCCACATGGACATGCCACTGAACGCCCCCAAGGAGTCGCCCGACCAAGCGGGCGCGGCCCACGGCATCGCCCTCGACTATCTGCGAGACGTCGAAGGTGCCGCCTTCGAACCGTTTCTGAACCAGGACTTCGAGGCGGACTTCGGATCGGACGGCATCCTGCCGATGACCCTTCTCGAGGTCTCCTACAACCCCGAGGGTCGATGCCCCGACGCTGATCGAATCCCCTTCAGCCTTCTGTTCCGCGCCCGGCGCGACGTCGCGGATCGCACCGCCCGTGACGGAGGGACCTGCCACCTCGGCCATCCCGAGACCCGGCGCTACGAGTTCCTGCTCATTTCGCGGGTCATGAGGCCCAGCCGTTTCACGGACCAGGCGACGGATCCGGCGGCCTACTACGAAATCATCCTGTCCTGAAGGCGGTCGTCGAAGGCGACGGCTCCCACACGCTTCCTCTCATCAGTGAACGGAGAGTTCCATGGACGCTTTCATCGGTTTCATCGGCATGATGGGGTTCAACTTCAACCCCCGCGGCTGGGGCACGTGCGCCGGCGCCCTGTTGCCGATTTCGACCAACTCGACGCTGTTCAGCCTGCTTGGGACCATGTACGGCGGAGACGGTCGCACGACCTTCGCGCTGCCGGACCTGCGGGGACGCGCGCCGCAGAGCAAGGGCCGCCATCCCGGATCCATGTACGACTGGCGTCAGGGACAGTTCGGTGGCGCGGAAGAGCACACGCTGACGGCCCTGGAGGTTGGCAGCCACACGCACCAAGCGACCTTCCACGCGACGTCCGCCCCCACGCCGTGCGCTGTCGCGATGGAGGCGAGCACCGACGCTCCCACCCTCAAGACCCCCGTCGACGGCGCCTATCTGGCCGCCAAGGGCGGGCGGTCCGACCAGCCGACCATCTTTCGTTCGGACGCCGGGTCCGGGCTCGCGTCGCTCGGCGGCGTCAGCGTCTCGGGCGGTAGTTGCGGCAATGGCGTGGTCACGGTCGCTGCCGGTGGCGGCGGCCAGGCGTTCAACATTCTCGCCCCGCGCCTGACGATTCTGTTCTGCATCGCCATGGTCGGAGTTTATCCGCCCCGCGGCTGACCGTCTGTCCCAGACCATCCAGTCCGCCCATTCGGCATGGGCGGCATCAGGAGCCATGACGCCATGAGCAAGATGATCGACCCCACCAAAGTCACCGGTCAGGACTTCCAGGCCGTGATCGGCAAGCCGTGCAAGGTGCGCACCGACGACGGAGCGGAGCACCACGTCACGCTGGTCCTGAAGGACGTCAAGGAGTTGAGTCGCGACGGCCTGCCCCCGGACGCCCCCGCCGACGCGCGGGCGCCCTTCAGCCTGCTGCTGATGTGGAGATGCTTCCTGACGAGGTGCTCAGGGTGA
>CAZFRK010000209.1:0-4619 GCA_964521375.1 uncultured Rhodobacterales bacterium | reverse complement strand
CCCCCCTGACGCAGGCGCCCGAAGGCATCTGCACGCTCGAAATGGACGGGTTGGGCACGCTCGAAGGGGCCTTCCTCAACCCCGTCGGCCACAGCCCGTCGCCTGAAAACAGCGCCGACGATCCCGCTCCGGCGCCCCTTCTGGCGTTCGAAATCACCATTTCGTAGAGCCGCGACCGCAGGAGATCGACCATGGACAGCAGCGTGTTTATCGGCTTCATCGGGATCATGGGCTTTTCGTTCGCGCCGGAAAACTGGGCCACGTGCGAAGGGCAGACCCTCGCCATCAACGCCCAGCAGGCTCTCTATGCCCTTCTTGGCAGCATGTACGGTGGTGACGGGCGGACGACTTTCGCCTTGCCGGACTTTCGGGGCCGCGCCCCCATCGGGAAGGGTTCCCCCCCGATATATCAATCCCTCTACGAGCAGGGCCGTTCCTATGGCCAGGAGTCGGTAACTCTCACCGATAAGACCACCGGAGCTCATTCCCACATGGCGACGTTCGACGGAAAGGCTTCGCCGCTTCAGCTGGAAGTCCACGCCTCGACTTCGGCCGCCAACGTCAAGACGCCGAGCCACGGAGATTATCTCGCCACCAATCCCGACGCCACGGAGTGCTACCGTGAAAACGCGGGCAGCGGCACCGTCACCCTCGGAGGTTTTTTCTCCAGCTGCGGTGGCATCCTCGAGGGCAATGTGACGATCGGCACGGCGGGGTATGACTACGCCTTCCCCATTCTGGGAACTCGGCAGACCTTGTTGTTCTGCATCGCCATGAAGGGCCTCTTCCCGAGCCGCGGCTGATCGGACCACCTCCCACCGGACGTCGGCCCAGCCCCCTGGGCCGACGACGGCTCTTCGCCTACCAGCCACCGACGTCAAACCGGCGGCTTCACCGTGAAGGGCGCGGGCGACCGTCCCGGCGTCCAATGCAGCAGCAGGGCACTCGGGTCGGTGTCGTCCTCGACCTCGAACCCCAGCAGGAAGCACGCCTGCCGCAGATCGGCGCGCCCTACCGCCAGGGTCACGCGCAGCGGGGCCTTGCTGGCCGCCGCGATCCCCTGCAAGCGTCCCAGCACGGCGAGACCGTGCCCCTTGTTCCGCAACGGTCGAATGAAGGCCAGGTCGATGAGGCGCACGCCATCCGCGTCGGGGCCCAGGATCATGCCGCCGACGGCCTCGCCCACCTTTTCGATGACCAGTTGGATGTGATTGGGATGCATGGCGCCATAGCCGCTCTCCCGCGCCCGCACCTGCATATCGATCACGGCTTCGATGTAGTCTGGATCGGCATCCGCCAGACGCAGGTCGTCGCGCGTGTCTCGGTACAACTGCTCCAGGAACGCCTTGTCCTTTCGCAAGGCCGGGCGGGCGCTCAGGCCGTCGCCGATGTCAAACCGTCCGCTAATCCGCATGCTTTCGCTCCTGACAGAAGGGAAAGGCGGCCATCACGACAGCTACCGCCTTCGCGAGTTCATACACAGTAACACACTTAATGAGTTTATACACGGCGCGCGACACCTTGCGGATAAGGGAGATTTCTCCCGCAATTTCAATTTTTTATCGCAAAACCAATGAGAGAGTCCGATAAGCATTTCTATCACTCTATTTTTAGGTGTATCCTCTGGAAAACATAGCTGAAATGGTGCCGAAGGCTCCAGTTTCGCGCCTTTTGCGGGTACACCGACGGTCCTTTGATCGCGGGCCCGATCGTTGACCCGGGCGGGCACCGTCCCGCTCCTGATCGCCTGGGAGCCGAACCATGCGACCGCGCTATCAGTTCATCTCCGGCCTCCCGCGCTCCGGCTCTACCCTGCTGGCCGCGCTCTTGCGGCAAAACCCCCGGTTCCTGGCCTCGATGTCCAGCCCGCTCGGATCGCTGATCGCCACCAACCTCGACCTCATGGGTCCGGGAACGGAAACCGGCCTGTTGGTCGAGGAATGGCAAAAGCCACGCCTTATGAGAGGGTTGTTCGATGCCTTCTACGCCGAGTCGGAGGCCGACGTGATCTTCGACACCAATCGGTCTTGGTGCGCGCGCATGCCGCTTCTGGGGACCATGTTCCCCAACTCCAAGGTCATCGCCTGCGTCAGGGACGTGTCCTGGATCATGGATTCCCTGGAACGGGTCATTCGGTCCCAGCCCTTTCAGCCGACACGCCTTTTCAACCCCGGTGAAGGCACGAACGTCTATCGCCGCGTCGATGCGCTGGCTCGCGCCGACCGCCTTGTCGGTGCGTCCTGGGCCGCCTTGAAGGAAGCCTTCTACGGCGAGCAGGCCGACCGTCTCTTGATCGTCGAGTACGATTTCCTGGCGCAGGTGCCCGACAAGGTCCTGCGGCTCGTCTACGAGTTCCTGGGGGAACCCTGGTTCGACGGCCACGACTTCGACGCCGTGTCCTTCGACGCCCCGGCGTTCGACGCCGCGCTGGGCTTGGATGGCCTGCATCGTGTCCGGCCCAAGGTCGAGTTCAGGCCTCGCCGGACCATCCTGCCCCCCGACCTGTTTCAGAAATTCCAAGGCATGGACTTCTGGCACGACCTGACGGCGAGCCGCGCCAACGTCATCACTGCGCATCCCATGCGCGAGACGCCCCAGGACGCCGCCGTCCCCCAGTCCACCTACGCCGAATAGGGAGGTAGCGTCATGACCCTCATCCGCCGGATCCGCCGCCTCGCCCCTCGTCCGGCCCGCGCCTTCGTCGCGGCGCCCCTGGCCCAGGCCTTGGAACAGCGGTTCATGTTCGATGCCGCCGGTGTCGCCACGGGCGCCGAGGCCGCGGTCGACGCGACCGCCAAGGACGCCGCCGACAGCAGCGTCGCCGAAGCCCTCCGGGTCGCCGCGGCGCCCGCCGCCGACGGTGGCCGAACGGACTCGCGTCATGAGGTGGCCATCGTCGACGCTTCCGTCGACGGACATGAGGCGCTGGCCGAGGCGGCACGGACCGCCGGGCTGGAAGTCGTGATGCTGACCGGCGACGGCGACGGGGTCGCCGAAATGGCCGCCGCGCTGAAGGGGCGCACCGGCCTGGACGCCATTCACATATTGTCGCACGGCGACGTCGGACAGGTGGTTCTGGGCGACGCCGTCCTCTCGGAGGCCTCGCTGGACGCGCACGCCGAGGCACTCGGCATTGTCCGCGGCACGCTGGCGCCGGAGGGCGACCTCCTGCTCTATGGATGCCGTATCGGCGACGGGACCGCCGGAACCGCCTTCGTGGACCACCTGTCCGTGCTCACCGGGGCCGACCTCGCGGCCTCCGACGACCTGACCGGCGCGGCGGCGGGCGGTGGAGACTGGGACCTGGAAGTGACGCGCGGGACGATCGAGACCGCCTCCGCCTTCACCGCCGAGGCCATGCGGGACTTCAGTCACGTCCTGATTCCCACGGGAACCGTGACCTACGCCAACTTCTCCGGATTCACGGACGACGGCGACACCATCTCCAACGCCTATTTCACCATTTCCGCGACGGTCAACGGAGCGGCGGCGCCCCTGACCTTGGACGGCGGCGTCATCTTCACAAGCACCAGCATCAACGACGCCACCACGATCTTCAAGATCGCCGCCAAGAGCGGGGCACTGGGGTCGTTCGAGTTGGTCAACGCCAAGATGGGCGAATACAAGGACGCCGACGTCTTCAAGATCGACGTCTCGGCCCATACGACGACGGGCTCGACCTTCAGCACGGGCTACGTGACCGGGTCCGCCCTGACGGATATGGAATACCTCAAGAACGTCAAGTTCGACGGCAGTGGGCTGGCCAGCTTCAACGGCTACACCCCGAATTTCACCAACGTCACCGGAAAGACGCTCGATTTCGTCACCATCCGGTTCCAGGGCCAGAGTTCCACCACCTCCTACAACGCCAGCCTTTTGGGCCTGCAGGTCTCGGGGTTGACCGCGCCGATCAGCAACAACGCCCCGACCCTGACCGCGACCGGCGCCAATCCGACTCATGCCGAGGGCACCAGCGCGTCCGACCTGTTTTCCGGCGTGACCGCCAGCACGATCGAGGGCGGCGCCCAGAGGCTCACCCAAATGGTCATGACGGTGTCCAACGTCGGCGGCGACGGCTCCGCCGACCGGCTGATCCTGGACGGCCAGGAAATCGCCCTGTCGGCCGGGTCCGGCACGACGACGGCCAACAGCTTCGGCTACAGCGTCGGCCTGTCGGGCGGCACCGCGACCCTGACCATCAGCAAGGTCGCCGACGCCTCGGCCTACGACAGCCTGATCGACGGCATGGCCTACCGCCTGGGCGGCGACAGCGCCGGGGCCGCCAACCGGGTCTTCACCATCACCTCGCTTTCCGACAGCGGCGACGACGGGGCGTCGGGCGGCGGCGACGACGCCACCAACTCCAGCCTGTCCATCACCTCCACCGTGACGGTCAACGCGCAACCCGACGTCACCGCCGTGACCGAGCCGACCGACAAGACCTATGGCGCCGGGCAGAACGTCGACTTCACGGTCGCCGTCGATACCGCCGTCACGGTGACGGGGGCGCCGCGCCTGGTTCTGGATGTCGGCGGCCAGACCCGCTACGCGACCTACAACGCGGCGGCCAGCACCGCGACCAGCCTTGTGTTCCGCTACGTCCCGCAGACCGGCGACAG
>CAZFRK010000208.1:0-6116 GCA_964521375.1 uncultured Rhodobacterales bacterium | reverse complement strand
CGTGCCGCCGACCGTCTGGAGCGGCCCCGGTCGCCACCTGCCGGGCCTGCGCGGCCTGCCGCGCCCGGCGGAGAGCGTCCAGAAGCTGGCCGGGGTGCTGGACGCCCGCGACTGGCGCGACCTCTACCTGCGCCTGACCTCTCAGTGGACCGACCCGGCGCGGCTGGTGCCCGGCGCGACCGAGCCGGACGGCCTGCTGACCCGGCCCGACGCCTGGCCGCCGCTGGACGGCCCGACCCACCGGATGATGCTGCTCGACGCCCTGACCTATCTGCCCGACGACATCCTGGTGAAGACCGACCGGGCGGCCATGGCGGTCAGCCTGGAAGGGCGCATCCCCTTTCTCGACCACCGCGTCCACGACTTCGCCTGGAGCCTGCCGCTGGATCTCAAGATCCGGGACGGGCAAGGCAAATGGCCGCTGCGCCGTGTCCTCGACCGCCATGTGCCGCGCGCCCTGACCGACCGCCCCAAGATGGGCTTCGGCGTGCCGCTGGAACGCTGGCTGCGCGACGACCTGCGCGACTGGGCGGAGGATCTTCTGTCCGAGAGGGCACTGCGCGACGGCCTGCTGGACCCGGCGCCGATCCGCCGCCTATGGGCCGACCATCTGGCCGGGCGCCGCGACGTCCAGCATCCCCTGTGGTGCGTCCTGATGTGGCAGGCTTGGCGGTCGGCCGCCGAAAAGGACGCGGCGACGACCGCCGGGGCGGGATGACCCACCACGACCGACGGTTTCCGGTCCCCGCCCACCATGCTATCAAGCCTAGGATCGCCTGAACGGATTTCCGCCCATGACGCCTCAGACCATCCAGCCCGTCATTCTCTCCGGGGGCTCCGGCTCCCGCCTGTGGCCCATGTCGCGCGCCGGGTACCCCAAGCAGCTTCAGCCGCTCTGTTCGGACCGCCCGATGGTCGCCGAGACGGCGTTGCGCGTGCGCGGCGAAGCCTATGCGCCGCCCCTGGTGGTGTGCAACGAACAACACCGCTTCTCCATCGCCGATGCCCTCTGTTCGGCCGAGGTTCCGGCCAAGGCCATCCTGCTGGAGCCGATGGGGCGCAACACCGCCCCGGCCGTGGCGGTGGCCGCCCTGGCGGCCTTGGAGGACGATCCCGAGGCCCTGCTTCTGGTCCTGCCGTCCGACCACGTCATCCTGAACACCGACGCCTTCCAGGCCGCCGTGGCGACGGCGGCGCGGGCGGCGGCCACGGGCCGCCTCGTGACCTTCGGCATCACCCCGACCCACCCCGAAACCGGCTACGGCTACATCAAGGCCGGGCAGCCGCTGGCCGACGTCCCCGGCGCTCACGCCGTCGACGCCTTCAAGGAAAAGCCCGACGCCGAGCGGGCCGCGGCCTATCTGGCCGAGGGCACCTACTCCTGGAACAGCGGCATGTTCCTGCTGCCCGCCGCCCTGCTGGTGGAGGAACTGGAGCGCCACGATCCCGCCGTCCTGGCCGCCGCGCGGGAGGCCCTGCGGCTGGCCGTGCGGGATCTGGACTTCGTCCGCCTGGACGGGACGGCCTTCGCCGCCGCGCCGTCGGTGGCGCTCGACGTGGCGGTGATGGAGCGCACGCGACGGGCCGCCGTGGTGCCGGTGGACATCGGCTGGAGCGACGTCGGCGCCTGGACCGCCCTGTGGGACATCGGCGCCAAGGACGCCAACGGCAACGTCTGCGTCGGCGACATCCTGGCCCACGACGTCACCGGCTCCTACCTGCGGTCGGAGCAGGGACCGCTGGTCGCCGTCGAGGGCCTGTCGGACGTGGTGGTGGTCGCCACCGACGACGCCGTCCTGGTGACGTCGCGCGCCAACGCCCAGAACGTGAAGGTCCTGGTCGACGAGCTGAAGGCCCGCAAGCGGCCCGAGCACGAGCTGCATTCCACCGTTCACCGCCCCTGGGGCACCTATCGCGGGGTCGATTCCGGGAACCGCTTCCAGGTCAAGCAGATCATGGTCTACCCGGACGCCAAGCTGTCCCTGCAATACCACCACCATCGGGCCGAACACTGGATCGTCGTCGAGGGCACGGCCCGGGTGACGCGGGGCGAGGACACCTTCCTGCTGCGGGAAAACGAGTCCACCTTCATACCGCCCGGCACCGTGCATCGCCTGGAAAATCCGGGCGTCGTGCCGTTGCGCCTGATCGAGGTGCAGTCGGGAAGCTACCTGGGCGAGGACGACATCGTCCGCCTGGAAGACACCTACGGGCGCGGCAGCGACGACTGAGGCTAGGCGCCCGAGGGGTTACGTCCGGGCCTCGGCCATGTCGTCGTCGGCGGCGGCGTGGGCCTCCAGGATGCCCGTCACCAGATCGTCCAGGCGCCCCGTCGTGTAGTGATAGCCCGACAGGCCCATGGCCTCGCCCGCTTCCAGATCGCTGAGCTTGTCGCCGACGACGAAGCTGCGGCTCATGTCCACCGGCCAGGCGGCGGTCAGATCCTCGATCATGCCGGGTCCGGGCTTGCGGCACCGGCAGGCGCGGCGATAGGCCACGACGGCGCCGTCGGGATGGTGGGGGCAATAGGCGAAGGCGTCGATCCGCGCCCCAAAATCGGCCAATTCCCCCTTTATCCAATCATGCAGGACGGCGATGTCGCGTTCCTCGTAGTAGCCGCGGGCGACACCGGCTTGGTTGGTGATGACGAAAACCCAGTACCCGGCCTTGTTCAGAAGGGACACGGCTTCCCGCGCGCCGGGCATCCAGCGAAAGTCTTTCACCTTGTGAAGGTATCCGATGTCTTCGTTCAAGACGCCGTCACGATCGAGAAAGGCCGCCGGGCGCCGCGTCCGAGCAGGGGAAAGGGGCACGGAAAAGTCCTTGTGTCAGAATGGAAAAAACCTAGCGCCGCCGCCGGGTCGCGCCGGGCTGAACGCCCGCAAATCCCGCTGGACAGCGCGAAGCGGTATTCTCTATGTTACCGGGCAGCGCGCGGGAGCGCCACCGCGCGGACACCGCCCGTGCCAAGGAGTCCGAACCGGGCTTCATCGGACCAACCGTCTCCACGGTGACCGCTCGACCGCCCGCCGCCCCATGGCCGGACGGACCGGGCGCCGAGTGGGGTGAAGGAACGAGCTATGACCGACCTGCCGGCAGCCGCTGCTCCCCTAGACACGAAGCCGCTGCACGTCGCGATCATCATGGACGGCAACGGTCGTTGGGCGCAGCGCCGGGGATTGCCCCGCACGGCGGGCCACCAGCGCGGCGTGGAAGCCGTGCGGACCGTGGTCAAGGCGGCGCCCGACCTGGGCATCAGCCACCTGACCCTCTACGGCTTCTCGACCGAGAACTGGCGCCGCCCGGAAGGCGAGGTCTCGGCCCTGATGGGGCTGCTGCGCCTCTACCTGAAGAACGAAGTGCGCAAGCTCGACCGCGACGGCGTCCGCATGCGCTTCATCGGCCAGCGCGACCGCCTGCCCGCCGACATCACCGACCTGATGGACGACGCCGAACGACGCACCCGGAACAATGGCCGCCTGACCCTGACCATCGCCCTGAGCTACGGCGGTCGCTGGGACGTGGCGACGGCGGCGCGCGCCCTGGCCGAGGAGGTGGCCGCCGGGCGCCTGCGCCCCGAGGACGTGACCGAGGACACCCTGGCGGCGCGACTGTCGACCGCCGGACAGCCCGATCCCGACCTGCTGATCCGGACCAGCGGCGAACAGCGCATCAGCAACTTCCTGCTGTGGCAGCTCGCCTACGCCGAAATGGTCTTCACCGATACCCTGTGGCCGGATTTCGACGCCGACGTCCTGGCCGACTGCCTGGACCGGTTCGGAGCCCGCGACCGGCGTTTCGGCGCGGTGTCGCCGTGACCGTCCTCCTTCTGACCGCCTGAGGTACCGCATGAGCCTGCGCGAGACCCTGCACCAGACCGCCGCCCTGTTGTCGGAGCTGGCCGATGGTCCCATCGCCGAGGAGGTGGACGCCGCCATCGCCCTGATCGCCGGAGCCTTGCGCGACGACCGGGTGCTGCTGGTGTGCGGCAACGGCGGCTCCATGGCCGACGCCCAGCACATCGCCGGGGAACTGGGCGCCCGCTTCCTGAAGGAGCGGCGCGGCCTGAAGGCCATCGCCCTGGGTACCAACCAGACGCTGCTGACGGCCTGGAGCAACGATTACGACTACATCAGCGCCTACGCGCGCGAGGTCGAGGCCGTGGGCGAGCCGGGCGGCGCGCTGCTGGCCATTTCGACCAGCGGCAATTCGCCCAACATCCTGAAGGCCGCCGAGGCCGCCCGCGCCAAGGGCATGAGTGTCGTCGCCCTGACCGGCGAGGGCGGTGGACGCCTGGGGCCGCTGGCCGATCGCCTGCTGGCGGTGCCGTCCCGCGCGACGCCGCGCATCCAGGAAGCCCATATCGTCCTCTATCACTACATCTGCCAAGCCGTCGAAGACGCCTGCTCTTGAGCACGCCGCGCACGGGCCGGCAGCGACCAGGAAAAACCATGAAGTATCTCGTGACGGGCACCGCCGGGTTCATCGGCTATCACACGGCGGAACGGCTGCTGGCCCGCGGGGACGAGGTCGTCGGCGTCGACATCGTCAACGACTATTACGACACCGCCCTGAAGGAAGCCCGCCTCAAGCGCCTGCACGGGCGGGACGGCTTCACCGAGGAGCGCGTCGACCTGGCCGACCGCGCCGCCCTGGACGCCGTCTTCGCCCGCCACGCGCCGCGACGGGTGATCAACCTGGCCGCCCAGGCCGGGGTCCGCTACAGCGTCGAAAACCCCTACGCCTACGTCGACAGCAATCTGGTCGGCTTCGTCAACGTCCTGGAAAACTGCCGCCAGTCCGGCGTCGAGCATCTGGTCTACGCCGCCACCTCCTCGGTCTACGGCGCCAACACCAGCATGCCGTTCCAGGAAAGCGACGGCGCCTCCCACCCCATGAGCCTCTACGCCGCGACCAAGCGCGCCAACGAGGTGATGGCCCATTCCTACAGTCACCTGTTCAACCTGCCGACGACGGGCCTGCGGTTCTTCACCGTCTATGGACCGTGGGGACGGCCCGACATGGCGCTGTTCAAGTTCACCCAGGCGATCCTGGCCGGAGAGCCGATCCCCGTCTTCAACGGCGGGCGGATGCAGCGTGACTTCACCTATATCGACGATATCGTCGAAGGGGTGGTGCGCGTCTCCGACCGCCTGCCCACCGCCGATCCGTCCTGGGATCCCGGCGCCCGCCATCCCGATCCGAGCCGCAGCGGCATCGCCCCCTATCGTCTCTACAACATCGGACGCGGGGCGCCGGTCGACCTGATGGACTACATCCGGACCCTGGAGGCGGCCCTGGGCCGCGAGGCGGAGCTGGACATGCTGCCCATGCAGCCGGGCGACGTGGCGGCCACCTACGCCGACACCTCGGCCCTGGAGAGCGATGTCGGCTATCGGCCCGCGACGCCGGTGGAGGTCGGGGTCGGTCGCTTCGTGGACTGGTATCGCGCCTATTTCGGGGTGTAAGAGGGGAAGATGAAGCACGGTCGCACCATTTCCGTCATCGGCCTGGGGTATGTCGGACTGCCCGTCGCCGTCGCCTTCGGGCAGCAGGCCGGGACCGAGGTCGTCGCCTTCGACATCAACAAGGCGCGCATCGAGGAACTGCGGCGCGGCCACGACCGCACGGAGGAAGTGGAGACGGCGGAGCTGAGCGCCGCCCGCCTCCACCTGACCGCCGAGCCCGAGGACCTGCGCCGCGCCGATTTCCACATCGTCACCGTGCCGACGCCGATCACCGACGGCGGCCTGCCCGACCTGCGCCCCCTGCTCGCCGCGTCGCGGACCCTGGGCAAGGTACTGAAGGCGGGGGACATCGTCGTCTATGAAAGCACCGTCTATCCCGGCGCCACGGAAGAGGACTGCGTGCCCATCCTGGAAGCCGAATCGGGCCTGACCTTCGGGCGCGACTTCTCGGTCGGCTACAGCCCCGAACGCATCAATCCGGGCGACAAGCAGCACCGCTTCACCACCATCAAGAAGGTGGTCTCGGGCTCCGACGCCGCGACCCTGGAAACGGTCGCCGCCGTTTACGGCGGCGTCGTCACCGCCGGAATTCACCAGGCCCCGACCATAAAGACCGCCGAGGCCGCCAAGGTGATCGAGAACACCCAG
>CAZFRK010000207.1:0-6159 GCA_964521375.1 uncultured Rhodobacterales bacterium | reverse complement strand
CGCCGCCATCAACCGGGGCAACTCGGGCGGCCCGCTGTTCAACATGAAGGGCGAGGTGGTCGGCATCAACACGGCCATCTTCTCGCCCACCGGCGGCTCCGTCGGCATCGGCTTCGCGACGCCCTCCAATCTCGCCAAGCAGGTTCTGGACGACATCCGCGAATACGGTCGCACCCGCCGGGGATGGCTGGGCGTGCGCATCCAGACCGTGACCGACGAAATCGCCGAAAGCCTGGGCCTGGGCGACGCCGGCGGCGCCCTGGTGGCCAGCGTCACCCCGGACAGCCCCGCCGCCAAGGCCGGGATCGAGCCGGGCGACGTCATCCTGGAGTTCGACGGGCGCCCGGTGCGCGAGATGCGCCGCCTGCCCGCCATGGTCGCCGAGACCGACATCGGTACCGACGCCCCGGTGGTGGTCTGGCGCAACGGCGAAAAGCGCGCGCTTGAGGTCAATATCGCCGAACTGGACGAGGAAGAGGCCCAGGCCGCGACCGCCCCCGAGGAGTCCGCCAAGGAACCCGGCATGGACCAGGAGACGGTCGAGTCCCTGGGCCTGTCGGTGGTCGCCCTGACGGACGAGGCGCGGCAGCAGTTCGGTGTCGCCGACGACGCCAGCGGCGTCCTGGTGACCGACGTCGACGGCGCCGGTCCCGCCGCCGCCAAGGGCCTCCGCCCCGGCGACGTCATCAGCGAGGTCAACCAGGCCGCGGTGACTTCCGCCGAGGCCGTGCGCGAACAGATCGCCAAGGCGCGCGACGCCGGACGCAAGTCGGTCCTGCTTCTGGTTCAGAACCAGACCGGCATGCGGTTCGTCGCCGTGAACATCGACAAGGACGCCGGCTGACGCCCTCGGGCCGACGCCGTCACCCCCACCGAAACCATCGCTCCGGGAGACCGGGGCGGTGGTTTTTCATTCGCCCTAGGGACGGGAAACCTCATACCATGGGCCGAACCCCGACCAGGAGGCCCCGGTGAGCCTGACGACGGCATGGGACTACGTGACAGACCTCTTTCGATCGACGGGCCGGAGCCTGGTGACGGTGAACAAGGGCAGCCGTCCCTGGCACCTGCCCTTCGCCATCGCGCTGTCCATGGTCGCCCCGATGATGACCGGGGCCTATTTCGGGCATATGGAGTACGGTCAGGCGTCGGCCCTGGGCGGCGTGGTCCTGATCCATATGACCGCCACGCCGCTCGCCCACCGCATGGTCTGGCTGATGGCCTGCGCCTTCGGCGTCACCGCCTGCTTCACGCTGGGCGTCATCTGCCACTTCTTCCCCTGGGCCACGGTGCCGGTCCTGGGCGCCATGGCCATGGTGGTCATGGTGGTCTGCCGATTCTTCGATGTCGGCATGCCCGGCGGCCTGTTCTTCGTCATGGCCGCCGCCATCGGTGTCTATCTGCCCATCGGCCTACTCGACGTACCGCTTTATGTCGGGCTGGTGTTCATGGGCGCCCTGCTGTCCTGCGCCATCGGCTTCGCCTACAGCCTGATCGCGGTGCATCTCCGTCCGCCCGTTCCGGTGCCCGAGCGGTCGCCCGCCACCTTCGACCGCGTCCTGTTCGATCCCCTGATCATCGGCCTGAGCGTCGCCGCCGCCATCGCCCTGGCCCAGGCCCTGGACCTGGACAAACCCTATTGGGCGCCGGTCAGTTGCCTGGCGGTCATCCAGGGCGTGACCTTCCAATCGGTCTGGGAGAAGCAGTTCCACCGCCTGATCGGCACCGCCATCGGCCTCGGGTTGGCGGCGCTCATCCTGCTGCTGCCCCTGACGCCCTGGACCATTTCCGTGGTCATGATGATGCTGGCCCTGACCATCGAGACGGCCATCGTGCGCCACTACGGGTTCGCCGTGATCTTCATCACGCCAATGACCATCCTGCTGGCCGAGGCATCGGTGCTGGGACAAGGCGTTTCCCCCGCCACGGTCATCGAGGCGCGGATGCTCGACACGCTGCTCGGCTGCGCCGTCGGAGTCGGCGGCGGCGTGCTGCTGCACAACGCCCGCCTGCGCGGCGCCCTGGAACCGCGCCTGCGCCGCCTCATGCCGCGCCTGACGCCGGTCGAACGCCTGTAGGGCTGGTGCTCCCGTGGAACGGTTTTCGCGCCCATGCGGTCGCGAATTCCACTCCATCCTTATGCTGTTAAGCCAAAGAGATCGTCGGGGAGGAGCTCGGGATTTTCTCCTGGCCACGTGCGAAAGGCCCCCGGACCGGGTCCGGGGGTCATGAGACGTGCGATCAGGGAACGGCGTGTCAGGCCGGGGCGCCGATGGACGGCGCGGTGACGCCGGGCTTGGCGACGGCATAGACGCCGCGCTGGCCGGTGATCGGCTTGAACCTCTCGGAAATGCCCAGCACGGTCTCGGCGCCGCCCAGGTAGAGGACGCCATCGTCGGTCATCTGCTTGGAAATGTTCTCCAGGACCACGCCCTTGGTCGGCTGGTCGAAGTAGATCAGGACGTTGCGGCAGAACACCACGTCGAAGGTGCCCAGCGCCTTAAGGTCCTGGAGCAGGTTCCACTCCTTGTACTGGACCATGGCGCGGATGGCCGGATCGATTTCCCACTGGTCGTCGCGCTTCTTGAAGTACTTGACCAGAAACTGGATGGGCAGGCCGCGCTGCACTTCGAACTGGGAATAGAGACCGGCGCGGGCCTTCTGGAGAATCTCCCGCGACAGGTCGGTGCCGATGATCTCGGTCCGCCACCCCGACAGCCTGGCGGCGTTCTCCTTCAGGATCATGGCCAGGGAATAAGGTTCCTGGCCGGACGAGGCGGCCGCGCACCAGATGCGGAAGCCGCGCTTCGTCGCCCGGGTCTTCAGAAGGTTCGGCAGGACGATGTCACGGAATTGATCGAACGGCTTGGAATCCCGGAAGAAGAACGATTCGTTGGTCGTCATGGCGTCTGTGACGTCGGCGGCCAGCGCCTCGTCCCGCTTGCGCAACTGGGCGACCAGCTCGTCCAGGCCCTTGTACCCGCGCTTGCGGGCTACGGGCATCAGGCGGCTTTCCAGAAGGTACGACTTGTCCTTGGACAGGACGAGCCCGGAGCGGTCCTTCAGGAGTTTGGCGAGAAAGTCGAAATCATCGGGCTTCATGATCAGGCCCGCCTATTGGCGAATTTGTGAATCCAGCCGGCGACATCGTTGATCGGCAGAACGGCGGAGCAGACCCCGGCATGGGCCGTGGCGCCGGGCATGCCCCAGACGACGCTGCTCGCCTCGTCCTGGGCGATGACGGTGCCCCCCGCCGCGACGATGACGCCGCCGCCCTTGGCGCCGTCCGACCCCATCCCCGTCAGGACGCAGGCCAGGACCTTGCGGCCCCACACCTTGGAGACGGAGCGGAACATGGGATCGACGGAGGGTCGACAGAAATTCTCCGGCGGCCCCTGATCCAGGCGGATGATCTTGTCGCCGCCCTTCACCTCCACCAACAGGTGGAAGTCGCCCGGCGCCACATAGACCTTGCCGCCCTCGATCTTTTCACCGTCGGAGGCTTCCTTGGCGGAGAACCCGGAGATGCGGGTGATGTGCTCGGCCAGGATGGTGGTGAAGGTGGCGGGCATATGCTGGGTGATGAGGATCGGCTGGGTGACGCCGCCCGCCTTTTTCAAGGCCGCGAGAACGGTGAACAGGGCCTGCGGCCCGCCGGTCGAACTGCCGATGGCGATGACATCGGGGCGGTCGCTGCCCGCCGGACGCAGGGTCACGGTCCCGGCGTGCAGGGACCGCTTTTCCGGCACGGCGACCGGGGCGGCGGCGGGGCGGGCGCCGGCGGGCGGCGCGCCCGAGGCGGTCGGACGACGGCGGATACCCGTTCCGGCGCGGGCGGAGGCGCCCAGCGCCTTCACCTTTTCCACCAGTTCGGTCTTGAAGTCGGCGCCGCCGGTCAGTTCGCGGGACGACGACGGCTTGGAAATATAGTCGGTGGCGCCCAGTTCCAGCGCCCGCATGCTGACTTCGGCGTTCTTCTGGGTCAGCGTGGACGACATGATGACGCGAATGCCGGGATTCTTCTGGAGCAGCAGCGGCAGCGCCGTCAGGCCGTCCATGACCGGCATTTCGATGTCTAGGACCACGACTTCGATGTCGTGGCGGTCAAGCGCCTGAATGGCGACCTGTCCGTTGCCCACGGAGGCGACCACCTTGATCGAGGGGTCGGATTCCAGCATCCGCGTTTCCAGACCACGAACGACCGCCGAATCGTCGACGACCATCACGCGGTACGGTTCCTGACCCGAGGCGCCCCCCGCCGTGGTCTCTGTATCCCTATTCAAGGGCAAGAGCTGTCCCCCTTGTCGCACAATGCTTGAACGTCGGCCGAGGAGCCGCGTAAGACTAAATGAGCCCCACCTGAGCGAACTTCGCCTGCAGGATTTCGCTGTCGAAGGGCTTCATGATGTATTCGTTGGCGCCCGCCTCGATGGCCTCCTGGATGTGTTCGATGTCGTTTTCCGTGGTGCAGAAAACGACGATCGACTTGTCGCCACCGGGCAGCTTTCGCAGTTCCCGCAGGAATTCGATGCCGTTCATCACCGGCATGTTCCAATCCAGCAGGACGGCGTCCGGGATTTCCTTCTGGCAAGCCTCCAGGGCGCCTTGGCCATCCTCGGCCTCCACGGTCGCGAAGTGCAGTTCCTGGAGGATCTTCTTGGCCACCATGCGGATGACCTTGGAGTCATCGACGATCAGACAGGACTTCATGCGTTTTCGTGTCCCTCGCGGGTTCCCCTGGGCGTCCCTGGCGTGTGAAACCGCACGGGACCAATGGTTGCTCAAACTGACTTAAAGGGCAAAAGGCAGGCACCGTCAAGGGATGCAGCCGGACCATGGCGGCACGGACAGAGGCCGAGGCCCCCGCCGCGCCGCCGCGCTCCGTCATGCGGCCGCTCCCGCGCCCACCAGATGTCCCAGCGTGTCGAGCAGGGCGTCGCGGTCCATCTTCGCGACATAGTCGTCGAAGCCGACCTGGCGACCACGCTCGAAATCCCGCTCCGTGGCATGGGAGGACAGGGCGATCAGCGGCAGATTGCCCCACCGCTCATCGGCCCGCACCGCCTCGGCGAAGGCGAAGCCGTCCATGCCCGGCATCTCGATATCGGAGATGATGGCGTTGAACATCAGACCGTTTTCGCGCATTTCAAGCGCCTTCTCGGCCCCTTCGACGGCGGTCACGTCGTAGCCCGACACCGACAGAAGCGGCGTCAGCAGGTTGCGGAAGAACGGGCTGTCGTCGACCAGCAGGATCGACCGTCCGCCACCGCCGCCCGCGCGTTCCGGCGCGGCCTGATTGGCGTTACCGAACCAGTCGCCGAAGGCCATGGTCAGGTAATGCCCGGTGTCGATCACGTCGGTGGCCTTGCCGCCGATGATGGCGGTGCCGATGACGCCCTCGGAGTCGGCGCGCAACTCGACCTTCAGGCGATCCTCGACGATATCGACGATCTCGTCGACGACCAGACCCATGGAACGATCACGGTCGGCGAACACCAGCACCGGCTGGCGCCCTTCGGACGGCATTTCATGGCCCTGGCGGATGGGCACCAGGGGCATGAGCTGGCCACGATACTGGACCACCGGCTTGCCGTAGGAGTGTTCGATGGAGGTGAGTTCGATTTCCTCCAGGCGGGCGACCAGCGCCAGGGGCACGGCCTTGAGGTCGTTGCCGCCGGCCCGGAAGATGAGCAGGCTGGTGTGGTCGTCGCTGCGCTGCGCGGCCTCCTTATCGGCCGAGGTCTCGCCGGCGCCCTGGGTGCCCATGGTGACCTCGCCGGTGGCGGTGGCGATGCCGTTGGGATCCAGGATCATGATCACCGAACCGTCACCCAGGATGGTGTTGCCCGAGAACATGGAGATGTGGCGCAGGATCGGCGCCACCGGCTTGACGACGATTTCCTCGGTATCGAAGACGCGGTCGACGATGATGCCGAAGGTGTAGGTGCCGACCTGGGCCACCACGATGAAGGTTTCCGTCGTCTCCGAATTGGCCGAGGCGATCAGATGGGCGTCGGAACTGTCGCCCTCTTCCTTCATCTGGCGGGCCCGTTCCTGGGCGGCCTGGATTTCCTCGGCCAGTTGCTCGGTGCTTTCCTTGCGCAGCTTCAGCAGGTTGGCCAGGCTGACCAGCGGCAGCAGGCGGTCGCGCAGGCGCAG
>CAZFRK010000206.1:0-6176 GCA_964521375.1 uncultured Rhodobacterales bacterium | reverse complement strand
GCCGCCAACCGGGTCCGCCAGATGGGCCACGAGCCGCGCGTCGCCTTCCTCTCCTACTCCACCTTCGGCAGTCCGGAGGGCACCGACACCAAGCGCGCCCGCGACGCCGTGCGCGTCCTCGACGAGCGCAAGGTGGACTTCGAGTACGAGGGCGAGATGGGCGCCAACGTGGCCTTGGACGCCGAGTTCAAGAAGGTCTACCCGTTCTCCCGCCTGTCCGGCCCGGCCAACGTCCTGATCATGCCGGGGCAGCATTCGGCCAACATCAGCTACAAGCTGATGCACAAGCTGGGCGGCGCGACGGTGATCGGCCCCATGCTCATCGGCCTGTCGGCGCCGGTCCAGATCGTCCATCTGGACGCCAACGTCTCCGATCTGGTGAACATGGCCGTCCTGGCCGCCCACGACGCCATCAAGAGCTGACCCGCGACGGCGCCCCCGGCGCCGTGCCCCTTGACCGGATAGAGCGCCGCCGCCCGAGAGGACCCCGATGGACAAGACCCGGCACGTCCCCTTCCGGCGGCTGGCAGGCCTGACGGCGGTGTTTTCCGCGCCGTCGGCGGCGGTCGTCATGGTCTTCGTGGTCCTGGGCGACCTGTCCATCGCCCAGGCCATCGCCGCCCTTCTGGTCATCGGTATCGCCACGGCCCTGCTGTTTCGTCCACTGGCCGGGGACTGGGGGGCCGTGGCGGCCCATCTGCGCCCCCTGCCCGACCGGGACGAGCCGGAAGGCCCACCGCCGGAACTGCGCTTTTCCGACGCCGCGCGGGAAGTCGCCGTCGCCGCCCAGGGCCTGCGCCAGCGCGCCCGCCAGAGGATCGCCCGGGCCGAGGCCCTCGCCGCCTCGCGCGCCCGCCTGCTCGACAGCCTGCCCGAACCGCTGCTGATGGTCTCCGACGACCGCGCCGTGGTGTCGGCCAACGCCTCGGCCCGTACCTTGTTCGGGCGCGAGGTCGACGGTCGTCCCCTGACGGCGGTGCTGCGCGACCCCGCCGCCCTGGACGCCGTCGACGCCGCCCTGGCCGACGGACGGCGGCACGATTTCCAACTGACCCTGACGGGGCCGGTGGAACGCAGTTTCGAAGGCATGGTGGAACCCTTCGGCGACGACGTGGCGCCGGAGGAAGCCCGCCTCATCCTGTTGCTGCATGACGTCACCTCGCTGATCCGGGCCGAACAGATGCGCGCCGACTTCGTGGCCAACGCCAGCCACGAACTGCGCACCCCGCTGACCAGCATCCTGGGCTTCATCGAAACCCTGCGCGGCCCGGCCCGCGACGACCCCGAGGCGCACGAGCGGTTCCTGGGCATCATGTTCCAGCAGGCCAGCCGCATGAAGCGGCTGATCGAGGACCTGCTCAGCCTGTCGCGCATCGAACTGCGCGAACATACGCCGCCGACCCGCGTCGTCGACCTGCGCGAGGTGGTGGATTCCGTGGCCGAGGGGTTGCAGATCCAGATCCGCGACAAGGGCATGCGGCTGGCGCTGGACCTGCCGGACGAGGATCCCTACGCCATCGGCGACGCCGACGAGCTGACCCAGGTGTTCCAGAACCTGCTGTCCAACGCCGTCAAGTACGGCCGCCCGGAAACCGACGTCGTGGTCCGCGTCCGCCCAGTGGCGCGCGGCCCGGCCTCCATGCCCCACGCGACGCGACACCACTGCGTCGCCGCCCACGTCATGGACCAGGGCGAAGGCATCGCCAAGGAACACCTGCCGCGCCTGACCGAGCGGTTCTACCGCGTGGACACCGCGCGCTCCCGCCAATTGGGCGGCACCGGCCTGGGCCTGGCCATCGTCAAGCACATCGTCAACCGCCACCGCGGCGCCCTGACCATCGACAGCACCGTCGGCAAGGGGTCCGTCTTCAGCGTCTACCTTCCCGGTCGCCACGAGACCGACTCCAAGGTTTAACTTGCCCTGGTGGGCGGATTGAGCCAAACGACTCTCAATCTCGATGAGTGCCAACAAAGGACCTGAGCATGGTGATCGGCGATCCGCATACGGTTAAGTCTTTCGACGAGGAATTGAGTCACCTCAATCAGACCATCGCCCGCATGGGCGGCCTCGCCGAGACGCAGCTTGGCACCGCCATCCAGGCCATGCTCAACGGCGACGAGACGCTGGCCGATCAGGTCATCAACTCCGACGACAAGGTCGACAGCACCGAAGGTCACATCAACGAACAGGTGGTCCGCCTGCTGGCCCTGCGCCAGCCCGTCGCCGACGACCTGCGCCTCATCATGTCGTCGCTGAAGGTGGCCAGCGCCCTGGAGCGCATCGCCGACCACGCCACCTCCACCGCGCACCGCGTTTCGGCCCTGAAGAGCGCCGAGGGCCTACCCGCGGTCAAGACCGTGGCCCGCCTGGGCTGGCTGGTGACGGACCTCCTCAAGGACGCGCTGGACGCCTTCATGACCCGCGACGCCGAACGCGCCCACCGGGTCTGGGAACGGGACGAGGAGGTCGACGACCTCTATTCGTCGCTGTTCCGCGAACTCCTCACCTACATGATGGAAGATCCACGCAACATCGCGCCCTGCACCCACCTTCTGTTCATCGCCAAGAACCTGGAGCGCGTCGGCGACCACGCCACCGCGCTGGCCGAGACCGTCTGGTTCATCGTTCACGGCAAGCAGCTCAAGGCCAACCGGCCCAAGAAGGACCTGTCGTCCTACGCCATCGTCGAACCACGCCACCTGTCCGACCAGGACAAGTAGGGCGGCGACGCGGGGCCGACGCCCCGTCGACGAGACGACATCGCGACGACACCAAGGGCGCGTCCACCGGTCGGGGGGCGCGCCCTCGGTGCGTCGGCGCGGCGTCGCGGCGACTCGGGCCGTGGAGCATCGGAGGGAGACACGGACCGCAATCCAGAATTGTTCGCCAAGCGACGATTGCCCTACCACCAGTCTCACCGATCGGCCATATCGTCCGCCGTCCAACGGCATACCTTCGCTCTCAACGGGCAGGCCTGCACACTTTTCAATCACATAGGCACAATCGACACTAAAGTGAACACTTTTCAGTCGCAAACCTCTCACCTATCCGTCACCATTCCTCCAAGGTGAGGTCGCGCCGCCGTCTTTTCGCGAAGCGGGTACGACCCTAGTATTGGTCGGGAGTTGGTGCCGTGCGGAGATTGCGGATGTCGCGGAGGCGGCTCGCCGTCGCGGTGGGAACCCTGGCGCTCGTTCTGGCGCCGTCGGCCTTGGCCCAGGCGTCCGGACCGGACAGTCCCGCGACCCTGCACGACCTTTCGGTCCTGAAGGCCGAGGTGGATATCCTGCTGGCCGAGAAGCAGGCCAGCCTGGACCACATCTGGACCATGGCCGCCGCCGCCCTGGTGTTCCTGATGCAGACCGGATTCCTGCTGCTGGAAGCAGGACTGGTGCGATCCAAGAACTCCATCAACGTGGCGCAGAAGAACATCGCCGACTTCGTGGTCGCCACCTTCGGCTTCTACCTGATCGGCTTCAGCCTGATGTTCGGCCCCTCGGCGCTGGAAGGCTGGTTCGGCTGGGACGGCATCGGCTGGAACGCGCACGACGACTGGACCTACACCTTCTTCATCTTCCAGCTCGTCTTCTGCGGCACCGCCGCGACCATCGTGTCGGGCGCGGTGGCCGAACGCATGAAGTTCTCCGCCTACCTCTACACCTCGACCTTCATATCCCTGTTGATCTATCCCATGTTCGGCCATTGGGCCTGGGGCAATCTCTTGATCGACCAACCGGCCCTGCTGGCCGACCAGGGATTCATCGACTTCGCCGGATCGACGGTCGTCCATTCCATCGGCGGCTGGGTGTCGCTGGCCGGGTGCATCGTCATCGGCCCGCGCATCGGACGCTTCAACGACAAAGGCGAGCCGCAGCCCATCCATGGGCACTCCGCCGTCCTGGCCACCGCCGGGGCGCTGATCCTCTGGGTCGGCTGGATCGGCTTCAACGGCGGGTCGACCACCGCCGGAACGCCCGCCTTCGCGCACATCATTTCCAACACCATGCTGGCCGGGGCCTTCGGCGGCGTCGCCTCGATGGCCGTGGGCCGCGTCCGCGACACCCTGTTCCGCCCCGACCGCTCCATCAACGGCGTGCTGGCCGGACTGGTCGCCATCACCGCCGGATGCGACGCCGTCAGCACCGTCGGCGCCATCGCCATCGGCGCCTCGGCGGGCATCGTGGTGGTCTATGCCGCCTCCTTCCTGGAGCGGGTCCTGAAGATCGACGACGCCATCGGCGCCGTTCCGGTGCACGGCGTCTGCGGCGCCTGGGGAACCATCATGGCCGGCGTCCTGGTGGTGCCGGAAAAGATGGCCGCCTCGTCCTGGCTGATGCAGGTCGCCGTCCAGGTGGAGGGCGTGGTCTTCGCCTTCGCCTGGGCCTTCGGCATGGCCTTCGTCTTCTTCAAGGTGGTCGACCGGGTGATGGGGCTGCGCGTCTCCGCCGAGCACGAACTGGACGGCCTGAACATGGCCGAACACGGCACGACGCTGGGCACCGGCCTGCTGCAAAAGGCGATGATGGAGCTGGCCAGCGGCTCGGGCGACCTGTCGCAGCGCCTCGATTCCTCGACCGGCGACGAGTCGGGCGAGTTGGCGGGGTCCTTCAACCTGCTGATGGAACGGCTGCAAAAGATGGTCCTGGGCATCGCCGGGAACGCCCGCGTCCTGGTCGGCGCCTCCATCGACCTGCGGGCCATTTCCGACGCCATGAGCCTGGACGCCGAGGAGATGACCTCGCGCGCCGGACATGTCGCCTCCATGACCGACGGCGTGTCCCAGCGCGTCGGCACCATGGCCCAAGGGGTCGGCAACCTGAACGAAAACGTCCTGGAAATCGCCGGGGCGGCCAACACCATGTCGCGGCACGTGGTCGACACCTCGGAAAACGTGGACACCATCTCCCAGGCCGTCGTCGCCATCGCCACCACCGCCCGCGAGGCCGCCGACACCGCCGCCAAGGCCACCGAGCGGGCGGCCAGCGCCGGGTCCACCGTCGCCTCCCTGAGCAGTTCGGTGGAGGAGATCACCTCGGTCGTCGACGCCATCCGGGCCATCGCCGGACAGACCCGCATGCTGGCCCTGAACGCCAATATCGAGGCCGAGCGCGCGGGCACGGCGGGCAAGGGCTTCCGTGTCGTCGCCGAGGAGGTGAAGCAGTTGGCCGATCAGGCCGCCGAGGCCGCCGACCAGATCGCCCATCGCATCCTGGCGGTGCAAAGCGATACCGCCTCGGCGGTGGAAGTCATCGACAGCGTCGGCGAGATCATCGCCGCCATGGACACCGCCATCGGGCGCATCGATCAGGCGGTCGCCGAACAGTCGCGCAGCGCCCACTCCATCGGCGAACGCATGGGCGGCGCGGCGTCGGAGGCACGGACCATCGCGACGGCCATCGAGACGGTCTCCGACACCGCCCGCACGGTGTCCTACGACGCCCGCGAGGCGGCGCAGGAAACCCATGCCGTCTTCCATATCGTCGAACAGGTCAACAGCGCGGCCCGCGACAGCACGGCGACGGCCAAGCGCGTCCACGACGCGGCGACCAAGGTCAACCGCATCGCCGGAGACCTGGAATCCATGGTCGGGCGCCTGGGCGGCGTTCAGGCCGCGCTGGACAAGGCCGACGACACGGCCACCCGCATGGCCCAGGTCGACCTGGAGACCGAAACGGCCTGAGGCCCCTTCATCACCCCCCTGCCGCCACCGCCGGACCGCGGCGGGGCAGCGCCGGGTGGGGCGTAACGAGGCGGGACGGGCGCGCCGTCAGGCGATCTTGCTTTCGATGGCGTCCCAGATCAGGGCTTCCAGGCACACGCCGTCGAAGCGGTTGATCTCCTGCAAGCCGGTCGGGCTGGTCACGTTGATCTCGGTCAGGTAGTCGCCGATCACGTCGATGCCGACGAAGATCAGGCCACGCCGCTTCAGCTCGGGACCGATGGCGGCGCAGATCTCCCGTTCGCGCGGCGTCAGCGCCGACTGTTCCGGGCGCCCGCCCACATGCATGTTGGACCGCGCCTCGCCCTGTGCCGGAACCCGGTTGATGGCGCCCACCGGCTCGCCGTCGACCAGGATGATGCGCTTGTCGCCCTGGCGGACGGCGGGAATGTAACGCTGCACGATCGTTTTCCCTCTCCCGCAGGAGACCCTGGGCATGAGCCTCGCCGTCGCCAT
>CAZFRK010000205.1:0-6278 GCA_964521375.1 uncultured Rhodobacterales bacterium | reverse complement strand
TCGACCATCTGGCCCTGGGCCAGCAGGGTCAGGGCGGGCGGCGGCTGCGGCACGGTGACGACCGCGGTGGTCGCCGGGGCAACGGCGGCGGGTTGAGGCGGCGGCGGGGGGGAGACGGAACTCATGGCCGGGTCCCTGAGCGAGGGATCGCCGAAGCGGCGGTCCTGGAGCCTGCGTTGCTTCCTCCCGGTCGCCGCGCATGCCCCACGTTACTGTGTCATGACCAAAAACGCCGTCGCGGGCGACCCCGCCCGCGCGGGAACGTCTCCAGCTCTAGCGACCGGCCAGCAGGCGGTCGGCGATGGCCTCCACGTCCAGGGCCGCCTCGGCGTTGGGCGACCGGATCAGGATGGGAGTCTGGTTGCGGATGGCTTCGCGCACCTTCATGTCGCGGCGGATGATTCCGGCCAGCGGCGGGCTGAATTTCAGAAAGTTCTCGCTGGCCTTGCGCAGGGTGTTGTAGGTGCGCTCGCCCTCGCGGGTGGAGTTGGCGGCGTTGACCACGACGCGGATGTCGGTGCCGGGACGTTCCATGGCCGTCACCTTGATGAAGGCATAGGCGTCGGTCAGCGAGGTCGGTTCGTCGGAGGTGACGACCAGGATGGTTCCGGCGGCGCGGGCGAGCTGGCGTACCGCCTTTTCGACACCGGCCCCGAGGTCGAGGATGACCCGGTTGTAGCCGGAGGCCGCCAGATTGAGGTCCTCGCCCAGCATTTGCAGGCGCGACAGCGGGATGTTGGCGAGCGAGCCGGAGCCCGAGCGCCCCGCCACCACGTCGAAGCCGCCCGCCTCGAAATGGGTGCAGGCCTGGGTCAGGGTGATCTTGCCGGTGATCACGCTGCCGAGGTCGTGGCGCGGCATCAGGCCCAACTGGATATCCACGTTGGCCAGTCCCAGGTCGCCGTCGAACAGCATGGTCTTCTGGCCGCGCAGGGCCAGGGCATGGGCCAGGGTAATGGAGAACCACGTCTTCCCCACGCCGCCCTTGCCCGAGGCCACGGCCACGATGTTGCGGGTGCGTGGCGCGGCGGGCTTGGTGGGCGCCAGAGAGGGCTGTCCCTGCGGGCTGCTCTTCACGGTCATCGTCTCGCCTCTCCCAACCTGTCACGCATCGGGGCGTCCGGCCCCTGGTCCTCTTCCGGATCGTCCTCGCCACCGGCGGCGAAGCCGAACATGGGCCGCTCCTCCGGGTCCGGTGGCGGCAAGTCTCCCTCCTCGTCCTCCCCGATGTCGGGGAGGGGCGGCGGGCCATCATCCCAGCCGCCCGCGTAGGTCATGTCCTCGGGCAGGGGGCGGGGCGGCGGCGCTGGCGGCGCCGTCTCCACCGCGCCGGGTTCCGTCGCGTCGTCCGGGCCGTCGCTCCCGTAGGGGGCGCCCTCGTCCGGGGGGACCAGCAGGCGGGCCATGGAAACCGGCGTGATCGGGCACAGGCCGTTGGCCACATGCGGATTGATGCTGACCTCGCAGATCATGAACTGCCCGGCGTCGGCGGCGCCGAGGACGGCGCCCAGGCGGCGGGTCATGTCGAGGCGGGTCGCCAACAGGCGTGTGGCCCCCAGGTCGGCGAAGACCTCGGCCATTTCGATGGCTTCGACGGGGTCGCCCCCGGCGGCCATGACCAGCACCGGCTCGACGTCCACGGCCTCGATCAGGTCGCGCAGGAAGGTCACGTCGCCAGGGCTGAAGGGGTTGATGCCCGGCGTGTCGATGAACACCAGGTCGTTGACCAGGACGGTGTCGTCGATGAGGGCGCGCAGGGCGTCCGGGCCACGCGCCTTGCGCAGCTCGATGTCGAGGATGTTGGTGAAGGCCGACAACTGTTCCAGCGCCCCGGCCCGCACCGTGTCCGCCGAAATGACGCTGACCGAGCGCCCGGCGATGCGGGCGCGGGCGGCCAGCTTGGCGACGGTGATGGTCTTGCCCGAGCCGGGCGGCCCGACCAGCATGAAGGGACGCGGCGCCTTGCGCTCGGGCAGGGGGGCGAAGGCGAAGGTCTCGTCCAGCGCCCCGGCGCAGGCCATGGACGGGTCGGCGGTCTCGACGCCGCGGGCGGCCTTGACCAGACGGTCGATGAGGCGCGGCGGCAGGCCGTGATAGGCCAGTTGGTCGCGCACCGTGTCGGCCACCGGCGACGGCACGCCGCCGGACAGCATTTCATGGATTTCGTCGTCGGAGGTGGCTTCCTCCAGCGCCGCCGTGATGCGCACCCCCTGACCGCCGGACGACCGCTGGGTGGAGACGATGATGGCGTCGTCGCCCAGTTCCTCGCGGACCAGCGCCATGGCCTCGGCCATCGACGGCGCCGAATAGGATTTCAGGCGCATCGCCGGTCCTCCCTATGCCCCCGCGCCGCCGTCATCAGATCTGGCCCAGGGTCTTGATCCGCGCCTTGGCGTGGATGTCGTTCTGGCCCATGACGACGGTCGCCGGGCGGAACCGCTCGATGATGGAGCGCACGTAGGGGCGGATGCCGGGGCTGGTCATCAGGACCGGCATTTCACCCTGCATGGCGAAGCGTTCGAAGGTCTGGCGGACGCCGGTGATGAAGTCCTGAAGCTGGCTGGGCGCCATGGCCAACTGCTTTTCCTCGCCCTGGCCGATCAACGATTCGGCGAAGGCCTCCTCCCAGTGCGGGGACAGGGTGACGATGGGGATGACGCCTTCCTCGTCGGCGTTGGCGTCGGAAATCTGGCGGGCCAGACGGGTCCGCACATGCTCGGTGATGAGCATGACGTTGCGGGTCATGCCGCAGGCCTCGGACACGCCTTCCAGGATGGTCGGCAGGTCGCGGATGGAGACGCGCTCGGCCAGCAGGTTCTGCAACACGCGCTGGATGGCGTTGACCGACACCTGATTGGGAACCAGATCGGCGATGAGCTTCTGCTGTTCCTTGTCCAACTCGTCGAGAAGCTTCTGGGTTTCGGCGTAGGACAGGAGGTCGGGCATGTTGTCGCGCACCACCTCGGTCAGGTGGGTGGTGATGACGGTCGGCGGATCGACCACGGTGTAGCCCCGGAACAGCGCCTCCTCGCGGTTGGAGGGGTCGATCCACAGGGCCGGAAGGCCGAAGGTCGGTTCCTTGGTCTTTTCGCCCGCCAGGGTGATGTCCTCGCCGCGCGGGTCCATGACCAGAAGCTGACTGGGTCGCAAGTCACCGCGTCCGGCCTCCACTTCCTTGACATAGATGACGTAGTGGTTGGCCGACAGCTGCATGTTGTCCTGGATGCGGACGCTGGGCATGACGAAGCCCATTTCCGACGCCAGGGCGCGGCGCAGGGACTTGATCTGGTCGGTCAGCCGCTGGTTGCCCGCGTTGGAGATGAGCGACAGCAGGCCGTAGCCCAGTTCCAGGCGCACCTGGTCGATCTTCAGCGCCGAGGAAATCGGTTCCTCGGCCACCGGGGCGGTGCCTTCCTGCTGCATCTTCTCGGCGGCTTCCTGCTCGGCCTTGGCGGTGGCGCCGCGGCGGCGGTCCAGCATGAAGGCCGCCGCGCCCGCCGTGCCCGCCAGCAGCAGGAAGGGAATGGCCGGGGTGCCCGGCAGGATGGCCAGCGCCACGGCGACGCCCGCCGACATGCCGAGGGCCTTCGGGTAACGCCCGAACTGGGTGCCGAGCGCCGTCTCGGTGCTTTCGGTCAGACCGGCCTTGGACACCATCAGACCGGCGCCGACGGAGATGATCAAGGCCGGGATCTGGGACACCAGGCCGTCGCCGACGGTCAGGCGGGTGTAGGTGTCGGCGGCGTCGGAGAAGCTGAGGCCGTTCTGGGCCATGCCGATGATCATGCCGCCGATGATGTTGATGGCGGTGATGATCAGGCCCGCCACGGCGTCGCCGCGCACGAACTTCGACGCGCCGTCCATGGCGCCGAAGAAGTCGGCTTCCTTCTGCATCTCGCGGCGCTGGCGGATGGCTTCCTGTTCGTCGATGACGCCCGCCGACAGGTCGGCGTCGATGGCCATCTGCTTGCCCGGCATGGCGTCCAGGGTGAAGCGGGCGGTCACTTCGGCGATACGCCCCGAACCCTTGGTGATGACCATGAAGTTCACCAGGATCAGGATGGCGAAGACGATCACGCCGATGACGAAGTTGTCGCCCATGATGAAGCCGCCGAAGGCCTGGATGACCGCTCCGGCGGCGTCGGGGCCTTCATGGCCGTTGGCCAGGATCAGGCGGGTGGAGGCCAGGTTTAGCGACAATCGGAACAAGGTGCCGATCAGCAGGATGATGGGAAAGGAATTCAGCTCCATCGCCTTGTGGATGAAGACGACGGTCATCAGCACCAGGACCGAGAAGGTCAGCGACAGGGCCAGCATGACGTCCAGAAGCCAGGACGGCATGGGCAGGATCAGGATGACCAGGATGAAGGCGACGCCGATGGCGAAGGCCAGGTCGCCGCGCTTCAGCGCGCCCATGATGCCGCCGCGCATGGCCTCGAGCTGCGGGGCGAAGCTGGCGGTCGCTCCGCCGCCGCTTCCCGCTTCCGGTCCGTCGATCTGCTGGGGCTGCTCGGCCATGGTCTTGGTGGTTCCCGTCGTGTCCCGCGGTCTGTCCTGGGGCGCTGTCGTGTCTGCCGGTGGCGTCAGGCGTTGGCCTCGGCCTCACCCGGCGGCGGCACGGACAGCCCCTGCTCGTTGTAGAGCTTGAGCTTGTTGCGCAGCGTGCGGATGGAAATGCCCAGGATGGTGGCCGCGTGGGTGCGGTTGCCGAGCGTATGCTTCAGGGTGTCGATGATCAGGTCGCGTTCCACTTCCGCCACCGTGCGCCCGACCAGACCGCCGGTCCCCGCCTCGCCGCCGCCGTCCAGCCCCATGCCGTCGCCCATCAGGATGGCGTCGGGACCGATCGTCTCGCCGTTGGCCAGCAGGACCGCGCGGTGGACGGTGTTTTCCAGCTCGCGCACGTTGCCGGGCCAGGGTTGACGCTGCAACAGGGCCACCGCCTCCGGCGACAGGGGGCGGTCGGCGACCCCGTTGAGGTCCGCGTACTTCCTGGCGAAATGACCGGCCAGGACGGCGATGTCCTTGGGCCGTTCGCGCAGCGGCGGCAGGGGCAGGGTCACGACGTTCAGGCGGAAGAACAGGTCCTCGCGGAAGGTGCCGCGGCGGACTTCCTCCTGAAGGTTGCGGTTGGAGGTCGCCAGGATGCGGACGTTGACCTTGACCGTCTGGTTGCCGCCGACGCGGGCGATTTCCTTTTCCTGGATGACGCGCAGCAGCTTGGCCTGAAGGCGCACGTCCATTTCCGAGATTTCATCCAGCAGCAGGGTGCCGCCATCGGCTTCCTCGAACTTGCCGACGCGGCGGGCCACGGCGCCCGTGAAGGCGCCCTTCTCATGGCCGAAGAGTTCGGATTCCAGAAGCTGTTCGGGGATCGCCGCGCAGTTGACGGCGACGAAGACCTTGTCGGCGCGCTTGGACCGCTGGTGAAGGTGGCGGGCCATCATTTCCTTGCCGGTGCCCGATTCGCCGGTGATCAGGATACCGGCCTCCGAGGGCGCCACCTGATCGGCCAGCTTCATCACCCGGCCCATGACCGGATCGCTGAAGATGATGTCGGTGTCCTGGCGGGCCACGGCCTCCAGGACGGCGGCGATGAGGTCCGGGTCCGGCGGCAGGGGCACGAATTCCTTGGCCCCGGCGCGGATGGCGTTGACGGCGGCCTTGGAGTCGGTGCCGACGCCGCAGGCGATCACCGGCACGGAGATGCGTTCGTCCTCCAGGCTGTGCACCAGCGCGTGCACGTCCAGGGCCGCGTCGATCATGACCAGGTCGGCGCCCTTGCCGGCGCGCAACTGGGCGAGCGCGGCCTGAACGCCGTCGGCCTGCACCACCGTCGCCCCGCGGCGCACGGCGATCTGGCTCGCCGCGCCGATCTGCCCGCCCAGGGACCCGATGATCAACAACCGCATCCGTCGGAACTCCTCGTCCTCAAGTCGTCCGGGAAGGGCACGGCCCCTCCATTGCCGACACTGTCGGCGAAAATCCTAAACAAACACCTATCAAGGCGGCATTTTCTGCCCGGTCGGCAAAAAAGGCCCCGGTTCAGTCGAAGTGGCGGACGCGCGCCGCCGGGGGTAGCACGCTGTTGAGTTGCATCTCCAGGCGCCTGGGGTTGTCCTTGCGGCCGATGGACAGGGTGCCCAGCAGGTAGAGCCGGTCGAGCATGGTCTCGTCGTCGGAATTGCGTTCCAACTTCGAGGCCAGGGGCGAGAACACCAGATTGGCCAGGCAGGCGCCGTAGAAGGTGGTCAGCAGGGCGACCGCCATGCCCGGCC
>CAZFRK010000204.1:0-6323 GCA_964521375.1 uncultured Rhodobacterales bacterium | reverse complement strand
CGGGTCATCGAGCACGGCGCGCGGCTGGCCGACGACCAGGACAAGCTGACCGCCCACATGGGCAATCTGGCCGACCTGATGCGCGAGGCCGAATATTACGCCCGGCGCGGCGGCGCCGACCTGATCACCGCCGCCCACATCACCGAGGCCATCCAGGGTGGACGGCGGCGCAACGACCGCATCCCGACCGCCGTGCGCGAGGAAATCGAGCGCGGCACCATCCATGTCGCCACCGACGGCGCCGTGGTCGGTCAGGTCAACGGACTGGCGGTGCTGGAATTCGGCCCGGTCTTCTTCGGCCATCCCAGCCGCATTTCCGCCCGCGTCCGCCTGGGCCGCGGCGAACTGACCGACATCGAGCGCGAGGCCGACCTGTCCGGTCCCCTGCACTCCAAGGGGGTGATGATCCTGTCGTCCTTCCTGGCCTCGCGCTTCGCCGAGGAAGGCCCCCTGCCGCTGCACGCCACCATCGTCTTCGAACAGAGCTACGGCATGATCGACGGCGATTCAGCCTCCTCGACGGAGCTTTACGCCCTGCTGTCGGCGCTGTCCGACCACCCCATCCGCCAGGGGCTGGCGGTGACCGGCAGCGTCGACCAGTTCGGGCGGGTCCAGGCCATCGGCGGCGTGAACGAAAAGATCGAAGGCTTCTTCGACGTCTGCGCGGCGCGCGGCCTGACCGGCGACCAGGGCGTCCTGATCCCGGCGGACAACCAGCCGCACCTGATGCTGCGCGAGGACGTGATCGAGGCCTGCCGGGGCGGGCGCTTCCACATCTATCCCGTCGCCACCATCGACGAAGGCATCACCCTTCTGACAGGCGTTCCCGCCGGGGAAAAGGACGACGACGGCAAATGGACGCGCGGCTCCGTCAACCGGGCCGTCGCCGCCCGCCTGGCGGGCTGGCTGCGCAGGGCGCGGCGCATGGGCGACGGCGAGGACGGCCACCGCCGCCGCATGTCCGACCGCGACGACTGACGCAGGATTCGGCGTTTTTCGCGCGAATGGGCGCGCCCCTGTGATGGCCATCACGGCACCAAAGCACCGAATCATGCAGTCTGCGGCCATCGGGGATACGGCGGGGGGCGCCTCAACCCCTTGAACTTTCCGGCTGGTTGCACCATATAGAGTGGCGATCAGCTAAGGTTGTGCCCGATTGGGGCAGGCCGCGCTCTTGGAGGTTGGTTCCGATGCACAGCAGGACGAAAGCCGCCCTTAAGCCGAAGGCCTCGTTCACGGCCGCCGGGATGACCCGGGCCTTTCGTATCGAGGACGGACAGCCCGCGCCGGAGCTTTACGCCGCCAACGAGGAACCGCGCCTGGACGACCTTTTGGCCGATCCGCTGACCCGCGCCCTGATGGCCAGCGACGGCCTGCCGCACGACATCTTCCTCGCCGAACTGGAACAGGCCCGGTCCCGTCTGACGACCACCGACTGACGGCCCTTTCGGACCACCACGCCGGAGCGCGCGGTCGGGACCGACGCTCAGTCGGCCCCGGCGTGCAGGATGCCTTCCAGATCGGCGCGCCGTTGCTCGTACCAGGCGCGCGTGGCCGCCACCGCGGCGTCGTGGGCTTCGCGGGCCTCGGTCACGGCGCGGTCATGGCGTCGGTTGGCCTCGGCGACGCCGGCCTGGAAATCCTCCTGCGCCTTCTGGATGCGGGCGTCGCGGGCATCCCTCAGATGATCGAGGTCGAGCGCCGCCTGCTCTTGCGGATTGGGCGGCTTGGGCGACGGCTCGGGCGGCTTGGCGATGGCCGAAGCGGCCACCAGCAAGGCTCCGGCGAGGATCACGGGAAGAAAACGGCGCATGGCGCGACTCCGCTCGGCTGACGATCAGGTTCCGTATCCTCGTCAGTCTGGCGGCGGAATGCGGTGGCGGCATGACGCGATTGCGGCAACCCGGTGGCGCGGCGCCGGAAAACGTCCCATATTCGGCCCATGTCCACGCCCAAGCCCTCGTCCCCCACGCCCCAGGCCGCGCCCGCCATCGCCGTCGACGGCCTGACTAAGGTCTTCGCGCCGGGTCGGCCGCCCGCCGTGGACGGCATCGGCTTCACCGTCGCCGCCGGGTCCGTGACCGGCCTCCTGGGCGGCAACGGCGCGGGCAAGACGACCACCATTTCCATGCTGCTGGGCCTGCTTCTGCCGACGGCGGGGTCCATCCGCGTCCTTGGCCACGACATGGTCTCCGACCGCTACGCGGCCCTGCCGCGCATGAACTTCTCCAGCCCCTACGTGGATCTGCCGGGCCGCCTGCGCGTGCGGGAGGTGTTGACCGTCTACGCCCACCTCTACGGCGTGGACGACGTCAAGAAGCGCCTGACGGAGTTGGCCGAGGACCTGGACATCGCCGGTCTGATGACCCGCCGCGTCAACACGCTGTCGGCGGGACAGAAGACCCGCGTCGCCCTGGCCAAGGCCCTGGTCAACCGCCCCGCCGTCCTGCTGCTGGACGAGCCGACGGCCAGCCTGGACCCCGACACCGGCGACTGGATTCGCACCTATCTGGCCGCCTACGCCGCGCGGACGGGCGCCACCATCTTCCTCGCCTCCCACAACATGGGCGAGGTGGAGCGCCTGTGCGACGACGTTCTGGTCATGCGCGGCGGGACCATCGTCGACCGCGACACGCCGCGCGGCCTGATCGACCGCTATGGACGCAAGACCCTGGAAGAAGTGTTCCTGGACATCGCCAGAGGCAACCGTCAAGCCGCCCCGCGCTCCCACGCAGAAGCCGAAGCCCGCGCCGACCTCGCGCCCACCGACAGCGGGGAGGGCTGCGCATGATGGCGGTCCACCACATCGCGCCACGCGACAGCGGAGTCTCGGTCCGCCGCGTGTGGGCCGTTTGCCTGCGTCACCTCTTCGTCATGCGGTCCAGCCCCGTGCGCATGATCGAGATGGCCTATTGGCCGACCGTGCAGATGATCATGTGGGGCTTCATCTCCACCTTCTTCCTGCAACATTCGTCCTGGCTGGCCCAGGCGGCGGGGGCCTTGATCGGCGCCGTCCTGCTGTGGGACGTCATGTTCCGGGGCAATCTGGGCGTCTCCGTCTCCTTCCTGGAAGAGATGTGGGCACGCAATCTGGGGCACCTCTTCGTCAGCCCCTTGCGGCCCTCCGAATACGTCGTCGCCCTGACCACCATGAGCTTCATCCGCACGGTGATCGGCGTCACCCCGGCGGCGCTGCTGGCGATCCCCTTCTACCAGTTCAACATCTTCGCCATGGGCCTGCCCCTGCTGGCCTTCTTCCTGCTGCTGCTGGTCATGGGCTGGTGCGTCGGCCTGGGCGTGTCGGCCCTGGTGCTGCGCTACGGCCTGGGGGCGGAAAGCCTCGCCTGGGTGCTGATCTTCGCCTTCGCGCCGCTGTCGGGCATCTACTATCCCATCGACGTCCTGCCCGGCTGGCTGCAGCCGGTTGCCTGGGCCTTCCCGGCCAGCCACGTCTTCGAAGGCATGCGGTCGGTGCTGTTCGACGGCCTGTTCCGCTGGGATCTGTTCTGGCGGGCGGCGGGCCTGGACCTGCTCTATCTGGTGCTGACCTCGGCCCTGTTCCTGGCCGTCGTCCGGGTGGCCCGGCGGAAGGGGCTCTTGCTCAATCTGGGTGAGTAGGTGATCTTTGCGGCACGCCGGGGACGGCGGCCTTGACCGACGAAGGAGGAGACAGCGTGCAATCCATTGGGGTGATCGGCGGCGGCGCCTGGGGAACGGCCCTGGCCGTCTCGGCGATGCGGGCGGGACGCGACGTGCGCCTGTGGGCACGGGAACCCGCCGTCGCCCGCGCCATCACCGAACGGCACGAAAACCCCGACTACCTGCCCGGCATCCCCCTGGACCCGCGCCTGAACGCGACCCCGGAAATCTCCGGCGTCCTGACGGCGGAGGCCATCCTGCTGGTGGTCCCGGCCCAGCATCTGCGCGCCACCTGCCGCGCCGTCGCCCCCCTGTGGCCCGCCGGGGTTCCGGCCATCCTCTGCGCCAAGGGCATCGAGCAGGGCAGCGGCCTGCTGATGAGCGAGGTCGCCGCCGAGGAACTGCCCCCCGGCACGCCGCTCGCCGCCCTGTCGGGGCCGAGCTTCGCCGCCGAGGTGGCGCGCGGCCAGCCGACCGCCGTGACGCTGGCCTGCGCCGACCAGAGCCTCGGCGCCCGCCTCGTCGAGGCGCTCGGCTCGCGCGCCCTGCGCCCCTACCTGTCGCCCGACCTGACCGGCGTCGAGGTCGGCGGCGCGGTCAAGAACGTGCTGGCCATCGCCTGCGGCATCGTCGAGGGCAAGGGCCTGGGCGACAACGCGCGCGCCGGACTCATCACCCGCGGCCTGGCCGAGATCGCCCGCCTGGGAGTCGCCAAGGGCGGCCTGCCCGAGACCTTCATGGGGTTGTCGGGCATGGGCGACCTGATCCTGACCGCCACCTCCATGCAGTCGCGCAACTTCTCGCTCGGCTACGCGCTGGGCCAGGGAGAGGCGCTGGAGGCCATCCTGGGCGGACGGCGCGCCGTGACCGAAGGCGTCTTCACCGCCGCCGCCGTCAATGCCCTGGCGGGCACCCTGGGGGTGGACATGCCCATCTGCGGGGCCGTGGACGCCATCCTCAACCAGGGCGCCGCCGTGGAGCCGACCATCGAGGCCCTGCTCGCCCGGCCCTTCCGCGGCGAGCTGGAGCATTCCGCGACCGCCGCCTCCGCCTGAGGCCGCGCCGCCCCCATCCCCTTTCCCGCACCCGGAGACCCGTCCCATGCCGCTGTTCGCCATCCATTGCACCGACAAGCCCGGCCACGCCCATGTGCGGCAGGCCAACCGCCCCGCCCACCTGGAGTACGCCAAGCAGTGGATGGACAAGATGATCGTCGGCGGGCCGATGCTGGCGGCGGACGGCGAGAGCATGATCGGCTCCATGCTGATCATCGACCTGCCCGACGAGGCCGCCGCCCACGACTGGTGCGCCAATGATCCCTACGCCAAGGCCGGACTGTTCGAATCGGTCCTGGTGCGCCGCTTCAAGGGCGCCTTCGGCTCCGGCCTGCCCAAGGGCTGATCGCCATGGCGCGTTTCCTGGTCAAGTCCGAACCCTCCTGCTGGTCGTGGGCCGACCACGCGGCGAAGGGCGTCGAGCCTTGGGACGGCGTGCGCAACCATCAGGCCAATCGCGTGATGAAGGAGATGGCCGTCGGCGATACGGCCTTCTTCTATCACTCGCAGTCCGAAAAGGCCGTGGTCGGTATTCTGGAGGTGGTCGCCCCGTGGCGCCCCGACCCGTCCGACGACTCCGGGCGCTTCGGCATGGTCTCCTTCCGCGCCGTGAAACCCCTGCCCCGCCCCGTCACCCTGGCCGAGATCAAGGCCGATCCGCGCCTCTCCGACCTACCGCTGATCCGCCAGTCGCGGCTGTCGGTGATGGCGATTCCCGACGACGCCTGGGCCGTCATCCTCATGCTGGGCGGCCTGGACCCGGCGGACGCCGAATAGGCCCGCCGGCCCTCTCGGTTTCCGTAGCGGCACCAGCCGCCGGGCGGGTCCCGGTAGTGTCTGCGCGGACGCCATGGCGCGGTGCCGAACAGTCCGTGACAGAGCGCAATCAATTACCTAATATTGCGCGCGAATCGCCCGTGAAAGAGGCGATCAGGGAGGGTGTCCGATGACCCCGCGCGGGGCAACCGCGCGCGACAGGCTCCACAGCCCCTCCCGACCTGACACAGGCCAGCGGATGATCTAAGGAGACAGTCTATGGACGCGCACCTTTACCCGGTTCCCGACGATATCGCCAAAAGCGCCCTCGTCGATCAGGCCAAGTACGAAGAGATGTACAAGCAGTCTGTCGACGACCCGGAGGGCTTCTGGGCCGAGCACGGCAAGCGGATCGACTGGATCAAGCCCTTCACCAAGGTGAAGGACGTCTCCTACGACCCCCACGACGTCCACATCAAGTGGTTCCACGACGGCACCCTGAACGTCGCCGCCAACTGCCTGGACCGTCACCTGGAAACGCGCGGCGACCAGGTCGCCATCATCTGGGAGGGCGACGACCCCAAGGACGACGCCAAGATCACCTACCGTGATCTCTACGAGCGCGTCTGCCGCCTGGGCAACGCCATGCGCGACATGGGCGTCAAGAAGGGCGACCGCGTCTGCCTCTACCTGCCGATGATCCCGGAAGCCGCGGTCGCCATGCTGGCCTGCGCCCGCATCGGCGCCGTCCACTCCATCGTCTTCGGCGGCTTCAGCCCGGACAGCGTGGCCAACCGCATCCAGGATTCCGAATGCACCATGGTCATCACCGCCGACGAGGGTCTGCGCGGTGGCCGCAAGGTGCCCCTGAAA
>CAZFRK010000203.1:0-6365 GCA_964521375.1 uncultured Rhodobacterales bacterium | reverse complement strand
CGTCCACGCCATGCGGCGGCGCCGGCAAGGCGCCGGACGGCTTGCGGGTCCGCCAATCCGGCTGCCCTTCCAGTTTTCCGCCGTGGCAGGAGGCGCAGTGGGCCTGATAGACTTGTTTCCCCAGCGCCACCTGCGCCGCATCCCGAGGGTTCGCCACGCCACGACCGCCGGAGCCGTGTTCCCAGGCCCACGCCACGGCACCGAGCGCGAGGACCGCCGCCACCCCGGCGGCGGCGAAGGTTTTCGTCCGCATTGATGATGTCTCCGATGTCACTGATCCACGAAAAGGGGGATCAGGCACCGGACGGCGGTCTTCCCGGCGGCGCGCGCGAGGCCGTCTTCGCCGGGGTGACGGTGCCCGGACGGAGATGGACCGACCCCGCCAAGCGGTCGACCACCACGTCCTCCGGCACCGCGACGGCACAGAGAAGGCACAGGGCGACGCAGGCGGCGCAGTCGGTCGCACCGCCGGAGGCCGGGCCCGCCGCGCGGTCGTCGCATCGCGGGCAATGGGCCGCCTGCCCTGCCGCCCCGTCGGCCATGGCGCCGACGGTGGGCGCCATGCTCCGGTCGAACGAGGTCTCCATCGCCTGACCCAGACCGATCATCTGGGCAAGAACGAAAACGAGGACCGGAAGAAGACGGAGGCCATGGCGCATGACGCCATGAAAGACGCGTTTCGGGGCGCCGGTCAAGCGGCGGGCGCCTTTCCCGCGACGGCGAGGGCTTCGGCCTGACGGGCCGCCATGGCGTCACGGTCGAAATCCTGGATCAGGGAGCGGAACAGGGCATGCCAGTTCACTTCCGCCTTCAGATGCAGGAAGACGGAGCCCAGCCCGATGGCCGCCCGGTCCATGAGGACGAATTCGCGCGGCGGACGGACGCCGCCGATGGCCTTAAGGTCGGCGTGAACCTTCTCGGCCACCGCGCGCCCGTATGTGCCGGTCGGCTCCTCCTGGATGAGGCGCGGGCGGTCCTCCATCAAGGGCGCGTAGACGAAGGCCGCCCATTGGTTCAGGACATCGACCTTTTCCGTCGACAGGCCGTCGAAGCCCCAAGTCTCATAGGCGTGGACGGCCTTGTCGCGGTCACCGTCGCGAAGGGCTTCGTAGAGGTCGATGACCCCCTTCACGAAGGACGGGCGGAACACCCGGATGGCCCCGAAGTCCAGCAGGTTGACGGCGCCGTCCTCACGCACCGTGTAGTTCCCGAGATGCGGATCGCCGTGAATGACGCCGTAGTCGTAGAACGGCACGTACCAGGCGCGGAACATGTTGATCGCCACCCGCTTGCGCGTCTCCGCGTCGGCGGTGTCGGCGAAGGTCTTGAACCGGCGTCCGTCCAGCCAGGTCATGGTCAGAAGGCGCCGGGTCGTCAGGTCTTCCACCGGCTCCGGCACATGGACCGCGTGCTCATCGCGCAGCATGTGGGCGTAGAGGCGCATGTTCGCCGCCTCGCCCTGGTAGTCCAGTTCCTCCCGCAGGCGGTCGGCGATTTCCTGCTGGATCTCGCTCGGGTCGATGGCCCGGTCGTAGCGCCGGTACAGACCCATGATGACGCGCAACTGAGTCAGGTCCGCCTCGACCACGGAGTCCATGTCCGGATACTGAAGCTTGCAGGCGAGCGGTCGACCGTCCAGGGACTCCGCCCGGTGGACCTGCCCCAGGGACGCCGCCGCCGAGGCCGCGCGGTCGAAACTCCGGAAGCGGGACTGCCATCCGGCCCCCAGTTCACCGGTCATGCGGCGCTTAACGAAGGGCCACCCCATGTGCGGCGCGTCGGCCTGAAGCTGCGCCAGTTCCAAGGCGTATTCCTCGGGCAGGGCGTCGGGGATGGTGGAGAGGATCTGCGCCACCTTCATGAGCGGCCCCTTCAGGCCGCCCAGCGCCGCCCGCAAATCCTCGGCATGGCGGCTCTTGTCGAGCTTCATGCCCAGGAACCGCTCCCCGGCGTAGCGCGCCCCCAGACCGGCCATGGCCTGACCGACCTGGGCATAGCGGCGGACGGAGCCGCCGATGCGGCGTTCGCTTTTGGCGGGCGGGCGGTCTTCGGCCATGGTGGTCCCCGTCAGCGGTCCATCTGTTCCAGTTCGTCGATGAAGCCTTCGACGACGGCGATGCCCTTCTTCCAGAACGACGGGTCGGAGGCATCCAGGCCGAACGGCTCCAGAAGCTCGCGGTGGCGCAAGGTTCCACCGGCCCGCAGCATGTCCATGTACTTGTCCTGGAAGCCGTCGCCATCGGTCTCGTAGACCCGGTACAAGCTGTTCACCAGGCAGTCGCCGAAGGCATAGGCGTAGACATAGAACGGCGAATGGATGAAGTGCGGAATATAGGCCCAGAAGGCGCGGTAGCCCTCGTCGAAGCGGAAGGCGTCGCCCAGGCTTTCCTGCTGGACGGTCATCCAAATGTCGCCCAGGCGTTCGGCCGAGACTTCGCCGTCGCGGCGTTCGGTGTGGACGTGGCGCTCGAACTCGTGGAAGGCGATCTGGCGGACCACCGTGTTCAGCATGTCCTCCACCTTGCCCGCCAGCAGGGTACGGCGCCGCTTGGGATCGGCTTCCGTGTCGACCATGGAGCGGAAGGTCAGCATCTCGCCGAAGACCGACGCCGTCTCGGCCAGGGTCAGGGGCGTGTCGCTCATCAGCGTGCCCTGCTTGCCGGCCAGCACCTGATGGCAGCCGTGCCCCAATTCATGGGCCAGCGTCATGACATCGCGCGACTGCCCCATGAAGTTCAGCAGCAGGTAGGGATGGGCCGAAGGCACGGTGGGATGGGCGAAGGCGCCCGACGCCTTGCCCGGCCGCGGCGGCACGTCGATCCAGGCGTTGTCGAAGAAGCTCCGGGCGACATCGGCCAGCTTGGGGGAAAAGCGACCATAGGCGTCCATCACCAGATCCACCGCCTCGCCCCAGGCGTAGGTCTTTTCCTCGTCGTCGGGCAGCGGCGCGTTGCGGTCCCAGGTGTTCAGCTTGTCGACGCCGAACCACTTGGCCTTCAGGCGATAGTAGCGGTGAGACAGCGTCGGATAGCGGTCCTTGACCGCCCCGACCAAGGCGTCGACGACCTCGTCCTCCACCTGATTGGCGAGGTTGCGGGCGGCCATCGGATGCGGATAGCGGCGCCACTTGTCCTCGATCTCCTTGTCCTTGGCCAGGGTGTTGGTGATCAGCGAGAACAACGGCATCTTGGCGCCCAGGCCGTCGCCCAGGGCCTTGGCGGCGGCCTCGCGGCGGGCCGGGTCGCCGTCCGACAGACGGTGCGTGACCTCGGTGATGGTCAGGTCCTTGCCGTCGACCGGGAACCGCATCGCGGCCATGGTCTCGTCGAACAGGCGCACCCAGGCGTTGCCGCCGGTGATCTCCTTTTCATGCATCAACTGTTCAAGCTCGTCGGAGAGCTGATGGTCCTTGAACAACCGCACGTCGCGGACCCAGGGCGCGTAACGCGCCGCCTGGGGCGTCTTCATCTTGTCGGCCAGATCCTGCTCGGACAGGCGGTTGATCTCCAGGGTGAAGAACAGGGTCTCGGTGGAGATCGCCGTCCCCTTCTCGTTCAGGCCCTGGTAGAAGCGGCCGATGGCCGGATCGGAGACGTTCCCCGCGTGCACCAGTTGTCCGTAGGACAGGACGCGGTAGAGCCGCTCGACGATCTTTTCGTATTCGCCGATGGCGTCGCCGAACTCCTTGCCCGGCAGGTCGGCGACCTTGCCCTTGAAGCGTTTGGCGAAATCGCGCGCCGCCGCTTCCACCGTGCCCAGGTCGTGTTTCAGGGCATCGGAGTCCGGGCCGGGATAGAGATCATCTAGATTCCACTCAGGAAGACCGCCGGATGCGTCATTTCCTCCGTTCCCCGCCGTTACATCCTTGTCACGAAAGATAAGATGCTGCATCAAAAGCTCCATTCCTGCGTTGTACGGCATATGGGGTTTTCCCGGCGCCACGACAACAGGGCGCGGGAGGGGACCAATACGGGCGGCAGACCCGGCCGGAGTATGCCCCACTCCGATGGATATCCAAAGGGAGGCTGACGTGGCCGGAAGAGCCATTGACTTCGAGAAGACCCAAAGCCTGGTCGCCATGTTTTTCGAGCAGGCCGACCATTTCGGCGACCGCCCCTTTCTGTGGAGCAAGCAGGACGGAGCATGGACAAGCCTGTCCTGGGCCGACTGCGCCGAAACGGTCATCGCGCTCGCCAACGGCCTGCTGGGCCTGGACCTGCGATCCGGCGACCGCGTCGTCATCCTGTCGGAGAACCGGCCCGAATGGTGCCTGGCCGACCTCGCGGTCATGGCCGCCGGGGCGATCACCGTTCCGGCCTATACGACCAACACGGTCTCCGACCATCTGCACATCCTGAACGACTGTCAGGCGGCGGCGGTGATCGTCTCCACCGGCAAGCTGGCCCGCAAGCTGATGCAGGCGGCGGCGCAAATGGGCAATCCGCCCATGGTCATCGTCATCGATCCGACCGACCTGCGCCAGAACCCCGGCCTGGACACCCATCTGTGGGCCGACGTCCTGGAGTCCGGGCGCGGCCAGCCGAAGCCGCAGGCGGCCCTGCGCGCCCGACGCGGCCATTCGGCCTGCATCATCTACACGTCGGGAACGGGCGGCGCGCCGAAGGGCGTGGTGCTGTCTCACGGGTCGATCATCGCCAACTGCATGGGCGCCTACGACCTCATCATGCAGATCGGCCTGTCGGGCGAGGTGTTCCTGTCCTTCCTGCCGCTGTCCCATGCCTACGAACATACGGCGGGGCAGTTCTTCCCCATCTCGCTGGGCGCCCAGATCTATTACGCCGAGGGCCTGGAGCAACTGGCCGCCAACTTGCAGGAGGTCCGTCCCACCCTGATGACGGCGGTGCCCCGCCTCTACGAGGTGCTGCGCCAGAAGATCCTGCGCGGCGTCGAACGGCAAGGCGGCGCCAAGCTCAAGTGGTTCAACCGGGCCGTCGTGCTGGGCGTCCGGCGGCAGGTCGCCCCCGACAGCCTGACCATGAAGGACCGCCTGCTGGATCTGGTCTGCACCCTGCTGGTCCGTCGCAAGGTCGGCAAACGCTTCGGCGGGCGCCTGAAGTGCTTCGTCTCCGGCGGCGCGCCGCTCAACGTCGAGGTCGGGCAGTTCTTCACCGCGCTCGGCGTGCGCATCCTGCAAGGTTACGGCCAGACCGAGGCGGCGCCGGTCATTTCGGCCAACAGCCCGATCAAGATCAAGATGGACACCGTCGGGCCGCCGCTGCGCGGCGTCACGGTCAAGATCGCCGAGGACGGCGAGATCTGCGTGCGCGGCGAGCTGGTCATGCGCGGCTATTGGAACAACCCGAAGGCGACCGATCAGGTGATCGACGGCGACGGCTGGCTGCATACCGGCGATATCGGCGAGATCGACGAGGACGGCTACCTGAAGATCACCGACCGCAAGAAGGACATCATCGTCAATTCGGGCGGCGACAATATCGCGCCGCAGCGGGTGGAGGGCTTCCTGGCCCTGGAGCCGGAAATCGCCCAGGCCATGGTCTACGGCGACAAGCGACCGCATCTGGTGGCCCTGCTGGTCCCCGATCCCGACTTCATCCAGCAATGGGCCAAGGCCAACGATCGCCCCGCCGATCTGGCCGCCCTGGCCGACGACACGGACTTCCACAAGGCGGTCGGCGCGGCGGTGCAGCGGGTCAACCGCAACCTCTCCAACATCGAAAAGGTCCGCCGCTTCGCCATCGCCGACGAAGCCTTCTCGGTCGACAACGCGATGATGACGCCGACGCTGAAAATTCGCCGTCACGTGATACGTGAAAAGCACGGCGACCAGTTGGAAGCCCTTTACGAATAATTCGGTCCCTTGGGCATCGGGCGTCGAAAGATTCAGTCCCCCCTCCACCACCGAGCGATGATTCGTTGCGATTTTTAGGTCACTAGTCCTGTCCTATTGTCGCCGCTTTAGCGGTTCCTTACATTAACGGGTAAGGTAAGAAATCCGCCGGGCCCCATCGAAGGACACGGCGAAGGGAGGATGCAGATGACCGTCGACGTCAAGATCACCCTCGACGACAAGTACACCCAGCTTTCCGGCCTGGTCTTCATGACCGGCATCCAGGCGCTGGTCCGCCTGCCGATGATGCAGCGCGACCGCGACCGCGCGGCGGGCCTGAACACCGCCGGGTTCATTTCGGGTTACCGCGGCAGCCCTCTGGGCGGCATCGATTCCGCGCTGGCCAAGGCCGGTCGCCACCTGAAGACCCACGACATCGTCTTCCAGCCCGGCGTCAACGAGGAATTGGCCGCCACCGCCGTCTGGGGCACCCAGCAGGCCCCCCTGTTCAAGGGCACGCGCGTCGACGGCGTCTTCGGCCTGTGGTACGGCAAGG
>CAZFRK010000202.1:0-6366 GCA_964521375.1 uncultured Rhodobacterales bacterium | reverse complement strand
ATGGTCCTGGAAGATCCGGAAATCGGCGACCGCTTCATCGTCGTGCCGGTGATCCCCCTGGGCAACGGCGTCTATCCGGCGCACGCCTACCCGGACGCCGACCTGCCCATCACCGCCCAGGGCGTGGTGGTCGAGCCGCATACCGACGACATCGTGGTCAATTCCACCCGCAGCGGTGTCGACGTGACCTCGCCGGGCGGCCTGACCTTCTCGCCCGACCTTCAGGAAATGAAGGCCATCGCCAGCATCGGCACGGACACCAACCTGACCCGCGTCCTGGAAATCGGCGAGTGGATGCGGGGGCCGGAAGACGAATACTGGGACAACAAGGAACTTCTCCAGCAGGCGGTGGCCAACGCCCCTGGCGGGCGCCGCACCAACGCGCGCATCGAACTGGCCCGCTTCTATTTCGCCCACGGCTACGAGGCCGAGGCGCTCGGCGTCATGAAGGTGCTGGAGGACGAGGCGCCGGAGATGATCAACACCGGCGCCTTCCGGGCCCTGCGCGGGGCGGCCAATTTCATGATGGGGCGCTACGCCGAAGCCGTGCAGGACCTGAGCCATCCCAGCCTGGATGGCATCGAGGAGGCGGCCTTCTGGCGCGCCGCCGCGCAGTCGCGCATCGGCGATCCCGACCTCCAGGCCCTGACCTTGCGCGACTACGGCGGGGTGATCGGCAACTATCCGCGCCGCATCAAGGTGCCCCTGGCGCTGATCGGCGCCGAGGCCGCCGTGACCGCCGCCGACGATCTGGCGGCCAACAACTTCCTGACGGCGGCGCGAGCCGACGACAACACGCCGCACGAGATCGCCGCCATGACCTATCTGGAAGGCAAGCTGGCGGCGGCGGTGGGCAATTACGAGACGGCGCTGGACAACTGGGCGGAGCTGGAGGACAGCACCGACCGCTACTACCGCGCCGTGGCCACGCGCGACCGTGTCGAACTGCTCTACAAGCTTGAGGAACTGGACCGCGAGAACCTGATCCGCGGCCTGGAGCGTCTGCGCTTCGCCTGGCGCGGCGGGGCGTTCGAATTCGACCTTCTGATGCGCCTCGGCGACCTTTATACCGAGGCTGGGGAGTACGGAAAGGCGCTGCGCGTCTGGCAGCAGGCGGCCACCTACTTCCGCGACCGCCCCGGCGCCGACATCGCCATGGCCCGCATGCGCGAAACCTTCGACGCCCTGTTCTTCGAAGGCCAGGCGGACAGCATGCCGCCGGTCAAGGCCATCGCCCTCTACGACGAGTTCCGCGAGCTGACGCCGACCGGTCCCAAGGGCGACGAGATGATCCGCCGTCTGGCCGACCGTCTGGTCTCGGTCGATCTTCTGAACGAGGCGGCCCGCCTGTTGAAGCGGCAGGTGGACTACCGCCTGAGCGGCAACGACCGGGCGCGCGTCGGCGCCCGCCTGGGGCTGGTCTATCTGCTCGACCGGCGTCCGGGGGACGCCATGCAGGCGATCCTAGAGACCAAGATGCCCAACATGCCGCCCGCCTTGGACCGTCAGCGCACGCACCTTCTGTCGCGGGCCTTGGCCGACATGGGCAAGCCCGACGAGGCGGTGACGCTTCTGGAGGGTGACGACAGCCGGTCGGCGCAGATGCTGCGGGCCGAGATCCATTGGAAGACCGGAGCCTGGGGCAAGGCCGCCGAGGCCCTGGAAACGCTGGCGCCGCCGTCGTCGCCGAGCCTGGTCCTGACCGGCGATCAGGCGCGCCTGATCCTCGACTGGGCGACCGCCCTGACCCTGGCCCAGGACGAGGCCGGAACGGCCCGCCTGCGGCGGTCCTACGGCAACGCCATGGACGCCACGCCCTTCCGCGACGCCTTCGACCTGATCACCACGCCGTCGGAGCTGGGGGTCATCGACTACCGCACGGTGGCCGACCGCATCAAGCAGGCGGAAGACTTCCAGTCCTTCCTGACCGCCTACCGCGAGCGCCTGCGGGTCGAGGGCCTGAGCGCCATCAACTGACTTGCCCTCCGACGGTCGTCGGCGGTCCACGGCGTATCTTTTTCACGTAAGTCGTAACGCGTGTGACGTCACGCGTGGTATCCGACCGCCCCGAGGGTCGTCAGAAGCCGTGACGCGGGTCGATCAGGGCTTCCAGGGTCACTTCCGCCTTGCGCGCCAGGCGGCGCAGGTGAAGCTGGCGGGCCAGCCGCAGGCTGGGCTTGACGGCGAAGCACAGGCTGCCGATCAGGAACAGCCAAGTGCCCGCCGTCTGCCAGGCGGGGAAGAAGAAAAAGACGCTGCCGACGACGAATTGCAGGGCGGCGGCGAAATCCACCACCAGGAAGGCGGTCTGGTAGCGGTCGTGGATGCGCCCGGCGGCCTCGCGCTGATTCTGTCGCCGGACGGCGCGGTAGTCGGTCATGGCAAGGTCCTTCGGAAACGTCGCGGCCGACCGTTCAGAAGCTGCTGAACGGTTCCTTGAGGAACGCCGCCTCCTCGGGGGTCGTTTCGCGCCCCAGCAGGGCGTTGCGGTGCGGGAACCGTCCGAAGCGGTCGATGATCTCGCGATGACGGGCGGCGTAGGCGGTCCAGGTGGGGTTCCCCAGCGGGGCGATCAGCGCCACCGCCGTCTCCTGGTCGTCGGCGTCCTCGGAATGCTCGAAGGGCAGGTAGAGGAACAGGCGCTGGACCGGCAGCAGGAGACGGTCGCGGTCCCGCTGGACGGCGGTCCGGGCGATGGACAGGGCCAGGTCGTCGAAGGCGAAGGCCGCCGCCGACCCGCGAAAGGCGTTGCGCGGGAACTGATCCAGCAGGACCGTCAAGGCCAGGGCGCCCTGTGGCGTCTCCGTCAGGTGGTCGTAGCGCCCGGCCGCGGCGCGCTCCATATGCTCGGCGAACGCTTCGCGGACGCGCCCGTCCAGGGCCGGGTCCGGGGCGAACCAGTGGGGCCGCGCGACACCGACCGGGCGTCCGAACCATAGGTCGGTGATGGCTTCGATCAACGGATGCATGGTGACGGTGCGCATGGCGCGGTCTCCCTTGGTCTGAAGGTCGCGGCCCGCCGATTGGGGCCAGGAGTCCTGGCGACGCTCGGGGTCAGGAGTCCTGGCGATAGGGGCCGCAGGCGGCGATGTCGGCCATGTCGGCCTCCATCATTTCCTTTTCCTGGTCCAGGAAGCGGGCCACCGCTCCCCGGAACCCCGCGTCGGCGATCCAGTGGGCCGACCAGGTGGCGCGCGGCAGATAGCCGCGCTGCACCTTGTGCTCGCCCTGGGCGCCGGCCTCCACCCACCGCAGGCCGTGGGCGATGGCGTAGTCGATGGCGCGGTAATAGCAGGCCTCGAAGTGCAGGAAGCGGTAGTCGCCAAGCGCCCCCCAGTTGCGCCCATAGAGCGTGTCGCCGCCCCGCAGGTTCAGGGCGCCGCACACCAGGGCGCCCGACGTCTCGTCCTCGCCCATGACCAGCACCACGGCGTCGCCCAGGCGCTCGCCCAGCAGGGTGAAGAAGTCGCGCCGCAGGTAGGCCTGCCCCCACTTGCGGTCCACGGTGGATTGGTAGAAGCCGTAGAAGGCGTCCCAGTGGCGGGGTTCGATCCGGTCGCCGCTCAGGGTCAGGAGGCGGACGCCTTGGCTGTTGGCGCGCTCCCGTTCCTTGCGGATGGACTTGCGCTTGCGCGACGACAGGGCGCCCAGGAAATCGTCGAAGTCGCGGTAGCCCTTGTTCTCCCAATGGTATTGCTGGCCCAGGCGGGTCAGAAGGCCCATCTCGCCCATGGTTCGGGCTTCCGCCTCGTCGGGGAAGGTGATGTGGACCGAGGAGGCCTCCAGCCGTTCCGCCACCGTCACCATGCCCGAGACCAGGGTCCGCCGCAGGCCGTTGGCGTCGAGGCCGTCCGCGCCCGCCGTCGTCCCGGCGTCGGGACGGACCATCAGGCGGGGGCCGGTCACGGGGGTGAAGGGGACCGCGCATTGAAGCTTCGGATAATAGGTGCCGCCCGCGCGGTGGTAGGCGTCGGCCCAGGCCCAATCGAAGACGTATTCGCCGTAGGAATGGCTTTTGACGTAGAGGGGCGCGCAGGCCAACAGCCGCCCGTCGTCGTCGCGCAGGGCCAGGTGCTGGGGCATCCAGCCGGTCATGGCGGAGACCGACCGGCTGTCCTCCAGCGCCGACAGGAAGGCGTGCCGCGTGAAGGGATTGTCCGGCCCCGCGCAGGCGTCCCACTCCTCCGCCGCGATATCGGCGATGGCGGGATGGGCGGTCAGGGTGAGGCTGTCGGAATCGGCCATGGGCGGTTGGCGATCAAGAAGGCGGGACGGCGGGATCTGCCGTCAAGATGGGCGGCGCGGGGCGGCGGCGCAAGGAGGGGAGGCGCGGCACCGCACGTAGAGCGCGCAATAATATGTCCGTATGATTTTCGGCTTTGACTTTTTGTTACCGTTCTGGGAAAAATGTCTCAAAGTGCACCGGGACGAGGGCGATCAGATCCGCGACCGGAGGGAGGTGGGCCGAGGCCGGTCCGTTCGCACAGAGGATGGGAGAGGCAAATGCTGGGACCCAGCGACCTGGAGGAGTTCTTCGCCGAGCGCGACCGCCGTCGCGGTTGAGGCGAGCATGACCTTCCGGCCAAGGATACGGCGCTCCGGGAGACCGGGGCGCCGTTCGTCTTGGTGCTTGGCCCATGTCGCGGGGTGGCCCATGGCCGCGCGAGGCGCCGCCGGGGCGGGGCGCGCTGGGAGATTGAACGGACGGCGCCGTCATGCCTTAATACCGGTCACCTGACCGCCGTGGGGAGGGGCTATGTCGCTTGCCAAGGACTGCTTCGATTTCCGCTCCGACCTGTGGAACAGCGGGATCATCTTTTCCTTCGTCGGCTACGTGTCGGAGGGGATTCTGTTCGCCCTCGGGGATGCCCTGAAACAGAAGATGGCGCTGGATGACGCCGACGAAAACCTGACCAAGCGCGTCTTTTCCGTCTTCGTCGAACAGGTCCAGAACATCATCCGCTATTCCACCGATCGCGTGGTCGGCGAAACCGACCGGCCCGTGGAACTGAGTTCCGGGCTGGTGGCCGTCGGCAGGGAGGGGGAGCGGTTCTTCGTCGTTTGCGGCAACACCATCAACCGGTCCGAGGTCCCGCGGCTGCGCGAACGCCTGGAGCACCTTCGCGGCCTGGACGGCGACGCCATCCGCAAATTCTATCGCCAGAAGCTGCGGGAACCCTCCGAGGAGAACAGCCGGGGCGGCTCCATCGGCTTGATCGAAATCGCCCGGCGGGCCAGTGAACCCCTTCAGTTCGACTTCCTGGACCTGCCCGACGACCAGAGCTTCTTCGCGCTGAAAGCCTATATCTGAGACCGGACACCCATGCAGACCATCCAGATCGAGCCGACCGAACGTTCCCCCGCCGTCGATTTCGCCTTCGACAGCGGGCGGCTGCGCCTGACCGGCGAATCCTATCCCGAGGACGCCGCCGCCTTCTTCGGGCCGCTTCTCCAGGCCTTGCGGGACTACGCGGTGAGCCTTGGCGACCGGACGGTCGTCATGGACCTGGAAATGGCGTATTTCAACAGCTCCAGCGCCAAGGCGCTGATGAACATGTTCCAGATACTGGAAGACGCCGCCGAAGCCGGTGCCGAAGTGACCGTCAACTGGCACTATCGGCGGCAGGACGACGCCATGGAGGAATTCGGCGAGGACTTCGCCGAGGACTTCGAGAATGCCGCCTTCAACCTTTGCCCCAAGGACTGACCAGGGCCGCCGATGAACGACATTCCAGGCCAGAGCGGGACGGGGTTCAGCCTCTTCGACGAGGAAGAGCGCGTCCTTGCCCAGACCAAGACCATGCTCGACCGGTTGGAAGAGGTGGCCGACGGCGTGCGCGGTCTGGCCCAGGCCTACGGCAGGAGCTACCGGGAACAGCGCCGTCTGGTCCGCCTGTCGGACCGCATGCAGCTTGACCTGCACAAGGCCAACGCCCGGCTGGCCGAGCAGGCCGAGGAGCTGAAGGCGCTGAACCGGGCCCTGGGCGAGGAGGTGCAGCAGCGCAAGGCCTTGGCCGAGGAAGTCCATCGCATGGCCATCACCGATCCGCTGACGGCCATGTTCACCCGCCACCACCTGTACGAACTGGCGGAACGGGAACTGACGCGGTCGTCCCGCCAGGGGGCGCCCCTGGCCGTGGTGCTTTTCGACATCGACCTTTTCAAGGACGTCAACGACGCCTTCGGCCTGACCGCCGGGGACGAGGTGCTGCGCGCCCTGGCCGCCGTCTGCCGCCGGGTGTTCCGCGATACCGACGTGACCGCCCGCCTGGGCGGCGAGGAGTTCTGCGCGGTCCTGCCCGACACGCCGCTGGGCGAGGCGATGGCCCTGGCCGAGCGTCTGCGGGCCGAGGCCGCGGCCCTGCG
>CAZFRK010000201.1:0-6367 GCA_964521375.1 uncultured Rhodobacterales bacterium | reverse complement strand
GCTCGCCCAGCCACATCAGGAACAGGGTGCCGCCGACCAGGGTGACGACCGTCGTGAAGCGGAAGAACAGGCCCGGGTCCATGACCGCCGACCCGGTCGATCCGCTCATGCCTTCCAGACCAACGGCGATGCCGTAGGCCTGCATGGCGCAGATGATCACCGTCAGATACCGGGTGTACTGGTTGATCTTCTTGCGACCGCTCTCGCCTTCCTTCTTCAACGCCTCCATGGACGGGCTGATGGCGGTCATCAGCTGCATGATGATGGAGGCGGAGATGTAGGGCATGATGTTGAGCGCGAAGATCGTCATGCGCGACAGGGCGCCACCGGCGAACATGTCGAACATGCCGAGGATACCGCCGCCGCCCTGCTGGCGGAAAATGTCCTGCAGGACCGACGGGTCGACGCCCGGCAGCGGAATGTAGGTGCCCAGTCGGTAGACGATGAGCGCGCCCAGCGTGAACCAGATGCGCTTCTTCAGCTCGGTCGCCTTGGCGAACATGCCGAAATTCATGTTGGCGGCGAGCTGTTCAGCGGCGGATGCCATGCGGTGCTCCGGTTTCCTCTTACCGGCACGCCGAGCCGGGGCGTGCCTGACACAATCAGGACCCGTCCGGACGGCCGTCCGAACGGGTGAGCGGGGAGCCTACCGGATTCGTCCCGCCGATGCCACGGGCGACACGGGGCGAAGGTCCGGCAATCCCGGAAAAAACGAACGGCGGCCAGACCTGACACGCAGATCCAAAGGCCGCCGTCCGGAGTCTTCAGCGTTCAGCCTGAAGGCCGATCAGGCGCCTTCGGCTTCGCCTTCAGCGGCCTTGGCGGCCAGCTCGACGACCTTGCCGCCAGCCTTCTCGACCGCGGCGATGGCCGACTTGGAGGCACCGGCGATCTCGAAGGTCAGGGCGACCTTGATCTCACCGTTGCCCAGCAGGCGGACGCCGTCCTTGGTGTTCTTGACGATCCCGGCGGCGCTCAGCGTCTCGGCGGTCACCGTGCTGTTCGCCTCGATCTTCCCGGCGTCGACGGCGGTCTGGACGCGGTCCAGATTGACGGCGACGTAGGTCTTCTTGAACGGGGCGTTGGTGAAGCCGCGCTTCGGCAGACGGCGGTAGATGGGCATCTGCCCGCCTTCGAAACCGTTGATGGACACGCCGGTGCGGGACTTCTGGCCCTTCACGCCGCGGCCCGACGTCTTGCCCTTGCCGGAGCCAATGCCGCGACCGACGCGCATACGGGCCTTGGTGGCGCCCGGGTTGTCGCGCAGTTCGTTGAGTTTCATTTTAAGCGATCCCAATGCTTAGAGGCGGTCGGGGACGGACCGCCAGGATCCATCCCCCTTCCGCCGGCGTCATTCCGCCGGTTCCACCTTCACCAGGTGCTGCACCTTCGCGATCATGCCGCGCACGGCCGGAGTGTCCTCCAGCTCCCGCGTCCGGTGCATCTTGTTCAGGCCGAGGCCGACGAGGGTGGCCCGCTGGTCCTTCTTGCGACCAATCGGGCTACCGGTCTGGGTGACCTTGATGGTTTCGTTCGCCATGGTCCCCTCTCCTTACTCGCTGGCCGCCGCATCGCCGTCGGCGATGAGCTGGCTGGTCGAGACCTCGCGGCGGGCGACGATGTCGCCGACCTTCTTGCCCCGCTTGGCGGCGATGCCGCGCGGGCTTTCGAGGTTGACCAGGGCGTCGAAGGTGGCCTTCACCATGTTGTACGGGTTCGTCGTGCCGGTGCACTTGGCGACGACGTCTTGCACGCCCATGGTTTCGAAGACGGCGCGCATCGGGCCACCGGCGATGATGCCGGTACCGGCCGGGGCGGCGCGCAGCAGCACACGACCGGCCCCGAAGTGACCGTTGATGTCGTGATGCAGGGTGCGGCCTTCCCGCAGGGCCACACGCACCATGTTGCGCTTGGCCTGCTCGGACGCCTTGCGGATGGCCTCGGGAACTTCGCGGGCCTTGCCGGTCCCGAAGCCCACGCGGCCCTTCTTGTCGCCCACGACGACCAGGGCGGCGAAGGCGAAGCGACGACCGCCCTTGACCACCTTCGCGACGCGGTTGATGTGGACCAGCTTGTCGACGAACTCGTCGTCGCGCTCTTCCTGGCGGTCCCGGCGGTCGCGGTCGCGGCCACGCCCGCGGTCCGGGCTGCGCTCAGAAGTCGGAGTACGTGCCATAACCACTATCCTTTAGAACGAGAGTCCGCCTTCGCGCGCCGCATCCGCCAGGGCCTTGACCCGGCCGTGGTACATGTAGGCACCACGATCGAACACGACATCCTTCACGCCGGCCTCGACCGCGCGCTGCGCGACGAGCTTGCCGACCTGAGCCGCGGCATCCTTATCCGCACCGGTCTTCAGACCGCCGCGCAGATCCTTGTCCAGCGAGGAGGCGGCCGCGAGGGTCCGCCCACTGGCATCGTCGATGATCTGAGCGTAGATGTGCTTGGAAGACCGGAAGACCGAGAGGCGCGGGCGCCCGGCGGCCTTCTTCTTGAGCGCGAACCGCACACGCTGGCGGCGCCGCTCGAAAAGAGACATGTTGTTCGCCATTTCCGTTCGCCCTTACTTCTTCTTGCCTTCCTTGCGCAGGATCTGCTCGTCGGAGTACTTGACGCCCTTGCCCTTGTACGGCTCAGGCGGGCGGTACCCACGGATTTCCGAGGCGATCTGCCCAACGACCTGCTTGTCGGCGCCAGAGATTTCGATCTGGGTCGGCGACGGGGTCTTGACCGTGATTCCTTCCGGAATCGGATAGATGATGTCGTGCGAGAAGCCGAGCGCCAGCTGCAGGTTCTTGCCCTGCACGGCGGCACGGAAACCGACGCCGACGATGTCCAGCTTCACTTCGAAGCCTTCGGACACGCCCTTCACCAGGTTGTTGAGGCGCGCACGGGTCGTGCCCCACATCTGACGGCAGCGCTTGGAATCGTTGCGCGGCTTCACGACGATCTGATTGCCGTCGATCGTGGTTTCCACGAACTCGGGCATCAGGGTGTACTTCATTTCGCCGAGCTTGCCCTTGGCGGTCACAACGTCACCATCCATGGTGAGCGTCACACCCTGGGGCACCTCGACGGGATATTTACCGACTCGAGACATCGTTCGGGCCCCTCCTTAGAACACGCGGCAGAGGACTTCGCCGCCGACGTTGGCCTGGCGGGCTTCATGATCCGACATCACGCCGCGCGGCGTCGACAGGATCGAGATGCCCAGACCATTGTAGACCTTCGGCAAGTCCTTGATCTTCTTGTAGACGCGACGGCCCGGCGTGGAGATACGGGCGATCTCCTTAATCACCGGCGCGCCCTCGAAGTACTTCAGTTCAATCCGGATCTCATCGATACCGGCGCGAACGTTGTACCGCTCGTAACCACGGATGTAGCCCTCACGGACCAGAACGTCCAGGAGGTTCGTGCGCAGCTTGGACGCCGGCGAGACCACCGCCGACTTGCCGGCACGCTGGCCGTTGCGAATACGGGTGAGCATATCACCCAAGGGATCGGTCATCGACATGGCCGTCCTCCCTTACCAGCTCGATTTGACCATGCCCGGGATCTGGCCCCGGGACGCGAGATCACGCAGCATGACGCGACCCAGCTTGAACTTGCGGTACGTGCCACGCGAACGGCCCGAGACCTCGCACCGGTTGCGGTAGCGGATCTTGGAAGAGTTGCGCGGCAGTTCGGCCAGTTTCAGGACGGCGTGGAACCGGTCCTCCGGAGAGGTCGTCTGGTCCTTGATGATCGCCTTGAGACGGGCACGACGGGAGGCAAACGCCTTGATCATGCGCGCCCGCTTTTCGTTTCGCTCGACAGAGCTAACCTTAGCCATAAATACGCTCCCCGGCCTTAGGCCTTGATGAACGGCATGTCGAAACCCTCGAGAAGCGCGCGCGCCTCATCGTCGGACTTCGCCGTCGTGCAGATGGTGATATCCATGCCCCGAACCTTGTCGACACGGTCGTATTCGATCTCGGGGAAGATGATCTGCTCCTTGAGGCCCATGTTGTAATTCCCGGAGCCGTCGAAGGCCTTGCCGTTCAGCCCGCGGAAGTCGCGGACACGCGGCAGGGCGATGTTGACCAGACGGTCGAGGAACTCGTACATGCGCTCGCGGCGCAGCGTCACCTTGCAGCCAACGATCATGCCGTCGCGCAGCTTGAAGCCGGCGATGGACTTCTTGGCCTTGGTCACCACCGGCTTCTGGCCGGAGATGGCGGTCATGTCGGTAACGGCACCCTCAATCTTTTTCTTGTCCTGAGAGGCCTCGCCGACACCCATGTTGATCACGATCTTGGTGATGCGCGGCACTTCCATCGGGTTCGCGTAGGCGAACTTTTCCTGGAGGGCGCCACGCACGACGGAATCGTAGTGCTCACGAAGACGAGCAGCCATTCGTCCCACTCCTTACTGATCGAGCACTTCGCCGGAGCGCTTGGCGTAGCGCACCTTGCGGGCCTCGGCGCCCTCGCCGATGGTCTTGAAACCAACGCGCGTGGGCTTGTTGTCCTTGGGGTCGACGTGAGCGACGTTCGAGACGTGAAGCGGCGCTTCCTTCTCGACGATGCCGCCCTGGCTGAACTGGGTCGGACGCGTGTGACGCTTGATCATGTTCACGCCGCGCACGACCACGCGGTCTTCCTTCGGCAGGGCCTGGACGACCTCGCCGGACTTGCCCTTGTCCTTGCCGGTGAGCACGACGACGGTGTCACCCTTACGGATCTTCTGCATCACAGCACCTCCGGCGCCAGCGAGATGATCTTCATGTAGCGCTTCGCACGCAGCTCGCGGGTCACCGGACCAAAAATGCGGGTGCCGATCGGCTCCCCCTGCTTGTTGATCAGGACGGCGGCGTTGGTATCGAAGCGGATGATGGACCCGTCGGGGCGACGCACCGGGTTCGCGGTCCGCACGATCACCGCGCGATGGACGTCACCCTTCTTGACGCGACCGCGCGGAATAGCTTCCTTCACGGACACGACAATGATGTCGCCAACGCCGGCGCTCTTACGCTTCGAGCCGCCGAGAACCTTGATGCACTGCACCCGGCGAGCGCCGCTGTTGTCAGCGACATCCAGGTTGGTTTGCATCTGAATCATGGCACCAAATCCTTAATGGTGAAGATGAGCCGGGGACGTCCGCCTTAGTCGGCGTCCGTCACCAGCTCCCAGGTCTTGCTCTTCGAGACCGGACGGCATTCGCGGATACGCACCACGTCGCCGGCCTTGGCCTGGTTGTTTTCGTCATGGGCGGCGTACTTCTTCGTACGCCGGATGAACTTCTTGTACAGCGGGTGCATGAAGCGACGCTCGACCTTGACCGTGATGGTCTTGTCGGCGGCGTCGCTCACGACCACGCCCTGGAGGATACGCTTGGGCATCGTTCTAACTCTCGCTTCCGGGCGCGAAAGGCGCGGATATTACTGCGCCTTGGCGCGTTCGTGAAGGATTGTTTTCACCTGCGCGATTTCGCGACGCACCTGACGCTGGCGCGCGGTGTTTTCCAGCTGGCCGGTGGCCTTCTGGAAACGCAGGTTGAACTGTTCCTTCTTCAGGTCGACGATCTGCTCGTTCAGCTGATCGACGCTCTTGGCGCGCAGGTCTTCAGCCTTGGCCATGACTTAGCCCTCCCCACCGAGACGGACGACAAACTTGGTCTTAATGGGCAGCTTGGCGGCGGCCAGCTCGAAGGCGCGACGAGCGACGTCCTCGGGGACGCCGTCGCATTCGAACATGATGCGGCCCGGCTTGATGCGGCACACCCAGTATTCGGGCGAGCCCTTACCCTTACCCTGGCGAACCTCGGCCGGCTTCTTGGACACCGGGAGGTCGGGGAAGATACGGATCCACACCTTGCCCTGACGCTTCATGTAGCGGGTCATGGCACGGCGGGCGGCCTCGATCTGACGGGCGGTGATGCGCTCGGGCTCCAGCGCCTTCAGACCGTACTGGCCGAAATTGATGGCGAAGCCGCCCTTGGCGTTGCCGTGGATACGGCCCTTGTGCGCCTTGCGGAACTTCGTACGTTTCGGAGACAGCATAACTCTTGTCCTTCGCTCCTAGGCGACGCCTTAGCGGCCCTGATCCTGGGCCCGCTTGTCCTGGGCCATCGGGTCGTGCTCGAGGATTTCACCCTTGAACACCCAGACCTTCACGCCACAAGCGCCGTAGGTGGTGAAAGCGGTGCTTTCGCCATAATCCACATCGGCGCGCAGGGTGTGCAGCGGCACGCGGCCTTCGCGGTACCATTCGGTGCGGGCGATTTCGGCGCCGCCCAGACGACCGGCACAGTTGATGCGGATGCCCATGGCGCCCAGACGCATGGCCGACTGCACGGCGCGCTTCATGGCGCGACGGAAGGCGACACG
>CAZFRK010000200.1:0-6369 GCA_964521375.1 uncultured Rhodobacterales bacterium | reverse complement strand
CCTCGCAGCGCCCGCCCTTGACGTTGAAGGAGAAGCGCCCCGGCTTGTAGCCGCGCGCCTGGGCGTCGGGCAGGCTGGCGAACCAGTCGCGGATGGGCGTGAAGGCGCCGGTATAGGTCGCCGGGTTGGACCGCGGCGTGCGCCCGATGGGCGATTGGTCGATATCGACGATCTTGTCGATATGGCCGATGCCGTCGATGCGCTCGTGCGGTCCAGGGTGTTCACGCGCGCCATGAAGCTGCTTCGCCAACCCCTTGTAAAGAGTTTCGATGATCAGGGATGACTTGCCGCCGCCCGAGACGCCGGTGACGCAGGTGAAGGTGCCCAGCGGAATGTCGACCGTCAGATCCTGAAGGTTGTTGGCGCGGGCGCCGACCACGGTCAGGGACTTGCCGCTGCCCGGGCGTCGGGTGGCCGGCAAGGGGACGGACTCATGGCCGACCAGATAGCGGCCGGTCAGGCTTTCGGGTGTCGCCATGACGTCCTCCGGCGTTCCCTCGGCGATCACCGTGCCGCCGTGGATACCGGCGCCCGGTCCCATGTCGACCAGATAGTCGGCGGCGCGGATGGCGTCCTCGTCATGCTCGACCACGATGACGGTGTTGCCGATGTCGCGCAGGCGCTTCAGGGTGGCCAGAAGGCGGTCGTTGTCCCGCTGATGCAGGCCGATGGACGGCTCGTCCAGGACGTAGAGGACGCCCGTCAGGCCGGAGCCGATCTGCGAGGCCAGACGGATGCGCTGGCTCTCGCCGCCCGACAGGGTGCCGGAGGTGCGCGACAGGGTCAGGTATTCGAGGCCGACGTTGTTGAGGAAGCCCAGGCGTTCATTGATTTCCCGCAGGATGCGGGTGGCGATTTCCAGGTCCTTGGCCTTCAGGCGGCCCGGTTCCTCCAGGGCGGTGAACCAGGCCAGGGCATCGGCGATGGACAGATCCGTGATCTCGGCGATGTCGCGGCCGTCAACCTTGACGGCCAGGGCCTCGGGCTTGAGGCGCTTGCCCGCGCAGGCCTCGCAGGGTGCGGAAGTCTGATAGCGCGACAGGTCGTCACGGATATTGGCGCTTTCCGTTTCCCGCCAGCGGCGGGCCGTGTTCGGTACCACGCCCTCGAAGGGCTTTTCCACCGTGAAGGCGCGGGTACCGTCACGGTAGGTCATCTGGATCGGCTCTCCGTCCGATCCATGCAGCAGGACGGCCCGAACCTCTTCGGGTAGGTCGTTCCACGGCGTGTCCATGGAGACGCCGAAATGCGCCGCGACGCTTTCCAGGGCCTGACGATAGTATGGCGCGGGCTTGCCGCCGAGCGACCACGGCAGGACCGCGCCACCGGCAAGGGACTTGCCGGTGGCCGGGACGATCAGATCGGGATCGAAATACATTTTGACGCCCAGGCCGTCGCAGGTCGGGCAGGCGCCGAAGGGATTGTTGAACGAGAAGAGCCGGGGTTCGATCTCGTCGATGGTGAAGCCGGAGACCGGGCAGGCGAACTTGGCGGAAAAGGTGGTCCGGGCGCCGCCGTCGGCCTCTTCGACGAAGGCCAGGCCGTCGGCCAACTCCAACGCCTGCTCCAGGCTGTCGGCCAGCCGGGTCTCGATGCCCTCGCGGACGACCAGGCGGTCGACGACCACCTCGATGTCGTGCTTGACCTTCTTGTTCAGGGCCGGAACGTCCTCGATCAACGACACCTCGCCGTCGACCTTGACGCGTTGGAAGCCCTTCTTCTGGAGGTCGGCCAGTTCCTTGCGGTATTCGCCCTTGCGCCCGCGCACGATGGGGGCCAGCAGATAGAGGCGGGTTCCGTCGTCCATGGTCATGATGCGGTCGACCATCTGGCTGACCGTCTGGGCCTCGATGGGCAGGCCCGTGGCGGGTGAATAGGGGACGCCGACACGCGCCCACAGCAGGCGCATGTAGTCGTAGATTTCCGTCACCGTGCCGACCGTCGAGCGGGGGTTCTTCGACGTCGTCTTCTGTTCGATGGAAATCGCCGGGGACAACCCTTCGATGGAATCGACGTCGGGCTTCTGCATCAGTTCCAGGAACTGACGGGCATAGGCCGACAGGCTTTCCACGTAGCGGCGCTGGCCCTCGGCGTAGATGGTGTCGAAGGCCAGGGACGACTTGCCCGACCCCGACAGGCCGGTGATGACGACCAGCTTGTCGCGGGGAAGCGTGACGTTGATGTTCTTGAGATTATGCTCGCGGGCGCCGCGGACGACGATCTTATCCATGGGAACCACTGCCTGTGTGTGCTGGCGCGATATATGCCCCCTAACGAGGCCCCTGCCAAGGGGCGCCCGCCGAACATCGTCCCGCCAAGGGACCGGAAAACCGGTCCCAATGCCTCGAATGGGGCCATTGGACCGTTGTATCCGCCGTCGGCTTCCGGTATGTCCACCTGTTCGGTCATCCGGTCCCGCGCGGATCGGACACCCAAGAACGCGAGGAGAGACAACGTGATCACCATCGACGGCGTCTCCAAGTCCTTCGGCGGCATCAGGGCCGTGCAGTCCTGTTCCTTCAGCGTCGAGAAGGGCTCGGTGACGGGGTTGATCGGGCCGAACGGGGCGGGCAAGACGACGCTGTTCAGCATCGTCGCCGGTTTCGTCGCGCCGAGCGAAGGCCGCATCCTCCTGGATGGCGAGGACATTACCCGCCTGCGACCGCATGAGCGGTTCCACAAAGGATTGGTGCGCACCTTCCAGATCCCCCAGGAATTCTCGCGCATGACGGTGCGCGAAAACCTCATGATCGTTCCACCGGCGCAGGCTGGGGAGAACATCCTGACCGCCTGGTTCGGTCGCAAGACGGTGGACCGGCAAGATCGGGCCATTCGGGAGAAGGTCGACGAGGTCCTGGATTTCCTGGAAATCAGCCACGTCGCCGACGAACAGGCGGGCAATCTCTCCGGCGGCCAAAAAAAGCTTCTGGAGCTGGGGCGGACGATGATGATCGACGCCAAGGTCGTGCTTCTGGATGAACCCGGCGCCGGGGTGAACCGCACGCTGCTGGGCAAGATCACCGACGCCGTGCAGCGGCTCCACCGCGACCGCGGCTACACCTTCTGCATCATCGAGCACGACATGGACCTGATCGCCAAGCTCTGCGATCCCGTCGTGGTCATGGCCCAGGGCACCGTCCTGACCCAGGGGTCGATGGCCGAGGTCAAGGCCAACCAGGACGTCCGCGAGGCCTACCTGGGCGGCGGCATGAGCGGCGGAGGCGACGCATGAGCCTATTGGACATCACCCAGGTCTACGGCGGCTACGGCGGGATGAACATCCTGAACGGCGTCGACCTGACCGCCGACGCCAGCGAGATCGTGGTCATCATCGGTCCCAACGGGGCGGGCAAGTCGACCCTGCTGAAGGCCGCCTTCGGGCTGGTCCGCGTCAATGGCGGGGCGGTCCTCCTGGAGGGCCAGGACATCACCAACCTGCCGCCGGAAAAGCTGGTGCCGCGCGGCATCTCCTTCGTGCCGCAGGAACACAACGTGTTCCCCTCCATGACCGTTCAGGAAAACCTGGAAATGGGGGCCTATCTGCGCAAGGACGACATCCGCCCGCGGATGGAGTGGGTGTTCGAACTCTTCCCGCGCCTGGCCGAACGGCGGCGCCAGCAGGCCGGTCTCATGTCCGGCGGCGAACGGCAAATGGTCGCCATGGGCCGCGCCCTGATGCAGAGCCCCAAGTTGCTGCTTCTGGACGAGCCGACCGCCGGTCTCAGTCCGAAATTCATCGACCAGACCTTCGAGCAGGTGGTCGCCATCAACAAGACCGGCGTCGGCATCCTCATGGTCGAGCAGAACGCCCGTCAGGCGCTGCACATCGCCGACCGGGGCTATGTGCTGACCACCGGACGCAACCGCATCACCGACACGGGCGCCAACCTCCTCGCCAACGAGGAAGTGTCCGAAGTCTTCCTGGGCGGCTGAGGGGACGAAAGAGAGCCATGGATATCCTGCAACTCCTCGTCTACGGCATCGTCTGGGGCAGCATTCTGACCCTTGGCGCCATTGGCGTGTCGCTCATTTACGGCATCTTGCGGTTCGCCCATTTCGCCCACGGCGACATGATGAGTCTGGGCGCCTATGCGGCGCTGGTCTTCGTCGGTCTCGGCGTTCCGGTGCTTTTGGCCCTGCCGTTGGCGATGATCGTGACGGCGCTGATCGCCGTCATCCTCGACCAGACGGTCTACCGTCGTTTGCGACGGACGGCTCCGGTCATTCTGCTGATCTCGTCCTTCGGCATGGCGCTTGGCCTGAGAAGCTTGATTCAGTTGATCTGGGGGCCGGGAAACCAGTTCTTCGCCAAGGGCATTCAGATGCCGTACGTGGTCTGGGGCCTGCGCATCAAGCCCGACCACATTCTGATCGTCGGTGGCGCCATCGTCCTGGTGGCCGTGGTTCATGTCTTCCTGTCCTACACCAAGATGGGCAAGGCGATGCGGGCCATGAGCGACAACGTCGACTTGGCCGCCGCCTGCGGCATCCCGGCGGAACGGGTGGTCATGTGGACGTGGATTCTGGCGGCCTGCCTGGCGACGGCGGCGGGTGTCTTCATCGGCATGGAAAGCAAGCTGCATCCAGTCATGGGGTGGACCATCCTGCTACCGGTGTTCGCCGCCTCCATCCTGGGCGGTATCGGCAAGCCCTATGGGGCCATCGCCGGCGGCATGGTGATCGGTATCGCCATGGAGATGTCCACCCTGGTTCTATCGCCGGCCTATAAGCCCGCCGTGGCCTTCGCGATCATGGTCGGCGTCCTGCTGTGGCGTCCACATGGCATTCTGAAGGGGCAAGACTGATGGAAATGTACCTTCTGTCGCTGCTCACCGTGGCGGGGATTTACGGCATTCTCTGCCTGGGCCTCAATCTGCAATGGGGGTTCAGCGGCCAGTTCAATATCGGTATCGCCGGGTTCTATGCCATCGGCGCCTATTCGACGGCCATCCTGACGGCGGCTCCGTCCAGTTCCTTCATCGGCGGTTTCGAGATGCCGGTGATCGTCGGCTTGATCGCCTCGGTCATCATGTCGGGCCTCATGGCCCTGCTGATCGGCTGGATCACCATGCGCCTGCGCACCGACTATCTGGCCATCGCCACCATCGGCATCGCCGAAATCATCCGTCTGGTGCTGAAGAACATGGATTGGCTGACCAACGGCGTGCGCGGTGTCCCGGCCATCCCCAAGCCGGAACTGTTCGATAGTCCGCTGATGTTCCTGGTGCTGATCGTGATCGTCCTGGTCGCCGTTTACCTCTTGATGGAATGGGCGCGGCGGTCCCCCTGGGGGCGTGTCCTGCGCGCCATCCGGGAGAATGAGAACGGTGTCATGGCGGCGGGCAAGGACGTCGCCAGGTTCCGCCTGCAGGCCTTCGTGGTCGGCTCCACCGTCATGGGTCTGGCCGGGGGCCTCTACGCCCACTATTTCGGCTTCATCAGCCCCGAGGCCTTCGAGCCGCTGTTCGCCACCTTCCTGGTGTGGGTGATGCTGATCGCCGGCGGATCGGGCAACAACAAGGGCGCGGTCCTGGGCGCCGTCATCATTTGGATCGTCTGGTCGGCGTCCGAGGTCCTGACGGGTTACCTGCCCGCCGAAGTCCAGGCCCAGGCTGGTGCCGCCCGTGTGCTGATCGTCGCCATCATCCTGCAGGTCATCCTGCTGACCCGCCCGCAGGGCGTCCTGCCCGAGGACCTGGGGAAGGGCCGGACGAGCGATCCGACGCCCAAGGGCGACGCCTAAGGCCCCGACCATGAAGCGGAAAAGGCCGGGGTGAAGGCTCCGGCGGAATGGGGATGGTCACAACGGACCCGACCCACGAGAAAGGCCCCCGGAGACGCCTCCGGGGGCCTTCTTCTTCAGCGGCGTGGAACGCCGAGAGGGCTTACTTCGGTTCGAAGACGCGCTCGCGGGTGATCTTGCCGTCGGTGATGGACCATTCCTCGTAGGTGCCGACGACGTCGCCGTTCTTGTCGAAGTTCACCGGACCGGCGGCGCCGACGTAGTCGATGTCCTCACCCTTGGCCAGCAGCTCCTTGGCCTTCTTCCACTCGCCCGGCAGGATTTCGGTGCCCGGCGGAGCGGCGACGGCGCGCAGGGCGTCGCGCACCTTGGCGGGGTCGGTGGACCCGGCCTTCTCGCCGGCCAGCGCCAGCAGGAAGGTGGCGTCATAGGCGGAATCGATATAGGGCTTCGGCGGCAGCTCGCCGTATTCCCCTTCGTAGGCCTTGACGAAGCGGTCGTAGGCTTCGCCGACCGAGGCCGGAGCGGTGCCCACGGCGCCGTTCATGTAGTCGGCGCCGATGGCCTCGATGATTTCCGGGGCCTTCAGGCCGTCGGAGAAGACGAACTTGGAGAAGTAGCCGCCT
>CAZFRK010000199.1:1951-6386 GCA_964521375.1 uncultured Rhodobacterales bacterium | reverse complement strand
CTGGAAAACGTCCGCTTGGCCGTCCAGGCGCGCACCGCCCACGGCTTCAGCCTGTTCTCCATGGCCACCCGCCATGTCGAGCTGATCGAGCAGGCCGAGCACGTCCTGGCCCGCGTCGGCCTTCTGGACCGCGCCGACGACGTGGCCTCCACCCTGCCGCACGGCGACCAGCGCAAGCTGGAAGTGGCCCTGATGCTGGCCCTGGAGCGCGATATCCTGATGTTCGACGAGCCGACGGCGGGCATGAGCATCGACGAGGCGCCCGTCATCCTGGACCTCATTCACGAGATCAAGGCGGACACCTCCAAGACCATTCTGTTGGTCGAGCACAAGATGGACGTCATCCGGTCGCTGGCCGACCGCATCATCGTGCTGCACAACGGCTTCCTGGTCGCCGACGGCGAGCCGGGCGAGGTGATGAGCAGCCCCATCGTGCAGGAAGCCTATCTGGGCACGGGAGTGGCCGACCATGTCTGAGACGCGCGACAGTGGGGCGCGGGCGCCCCTTTTGACGCTGGCGGGCGTGCATACGCACATCGACCAGTACCATATTCTGCAAGGCGTCGACCTGGAAGTCCACGAGGGCGGCCTGACCATGCTACTGGGCCGCAACGGCGCCGGCAAGACGACGACCATGCGCACCATCATGGGACTGTGGCAAGCCAGCCAAGGCGAGGTGGTCTTCGCCGGGGAGCGCCTCAACGGCCAGAAGACCCCCGACATCGCCCGCCGGGAAATCGCCTATGTGCCGGAAAACATGGGGATCTTCGGCGGTCTGACGGTGCAGGAAAACATGGTCCTGGCGGCCCGTAAGGGCGCCATGGACGAGGCCCGCCTGCACTGGATTCTGGACCTGTTTCCGGCGCTCGATAAATTCTGGACCAGTCCCGCCGGGGCCTTGTCGGGCGGCCAGAAGCAGATGCTGGCCATCGCCCGCGCCGTCATCGAGCCGTCCCGCCTGCTGCTGATCGACGAGCCGACCAAGGGGTTGGCCCCGGCCATCGTCGGCTCCCTGACCGAGGCCATCCGTCAGCTCAAGGGCTTCGGCGCGACCATTCTGATGGTCGAACAGAACTTCACCATGGCCAAGGCCGTCGGCGACACCGTCGCGGTGATGGATTCGGGGCGCATCGTCCATACCGGCACCATGGCCGACTTGGCCGAGGATACGGCCCTCCAGGAGCGCCTTCTGGGCTTCAGCATGGAGTTGCACCAATGACCACGGCGACGACGTCTTCCGCCACCGGGACCCGCCGGTCCTGGCGGCCCCAGGCGACGCACCTGCTGGTGCCCGCCCTCATGCTGGCCGCCCTGGCGCTGGTCGGCAATTTTCCCACCTGGGTCACGCTGACCCTGGCCGGTCTGGCCATGGGGCTGATGATCTTCATCATGGCCTCGGGCCTGACGCTGGTCTTCGGGTTGATGGATGTCCTGAACTTCGGGCACGGAGCCTTCATCTCGCTCGGCGCCTTCGTCGGCGTCACGGTTATGGCGGCGCTGAGTCCGTGGATGGAGAGCGCCTCCCTGGGCGCCAACCTGCTCGCCATCGGCGCCGGGGCGCTGATCGCCATGACGGTCGCGGGTGGCTTCGGCTATCTGTTCGAACGCGTCATCGTCATGCCGGTCTATGGCGATCACCTGAAGCAGATACTGATCACCATGGGCGGCCTGATCGTCGTCGAGCAGTTGATCTACGTCTTCTGGGGGCCGGACGCCATTCCCATCCCGCGGCCCGACAGCCTGAAGGGCGCCTTCACCCTGGGTGACGTGGTCCTGGAGAAGTACCGCGTCCTGGCCGTCGCCGTGGGGCTGGCCATCTTCTTCGCCATGCGCCTGACGCTGAAACGCACCAAGATCGGCCTTCTGGTCCGCGCCGGGGTGGAAAACGGCGAAATGGTCGAAGCCCTCGGCTATCGCATCGGCGCCCTGTTCATCGCCGTCTTCGTCGTCGGCTCGGCGCTCGCCGGTCTGGGCGGCGTCATGTGGGGCCTCTATCAGGAGGTGATCACCGCGCCCATGGGCATGAACGTCATGATCCTGGTGTTCATCGTCGTCATCATCGGCGGCCTTGGGTCGGTGGAGGGGTGTTTCCTGGGCGCGCTGCTGGTCGGCCTGATGAACAACTATGCCGCCTATCTGGCGCCGAAGGTGGCGCTGGGGTCGAGCATCCTGCTCATGGTGTTGGTCCTGATGTGGCGGCCCGAAGGCCTCCTTCCGGCGGCGAAAGGACGCTAAGACGATGATACAACGACTTCTTTCGGGCGATACGCCGCGTTCCCGCGCGCTGACCGTCATCATCCTGCTGATCGTCCTGGGGCTGGCCTTCGCGCCCTTCCTGTTCCCTGGGACGCGGTCGCTGGACACGGCGGCGCGCATCTGCGTCTTCATCGTGCTGGTCGCCAGTTACGACCTCTTGCTCGGTTATACGGGCATCGTCTCCTTCGCCCATACCATGTTCTTCGGCCTGGGCGCCTATGGCGTCGCCATCGCGCTCAACGACATGGGGGACGGCTGGGGCGCCGTGGCCGTCGGCTCGGTCGCCGGGGTTCTGCTGGCCGTGGCCCTGGCCTTTTTCATCGCCCTGTTCAGCCTGCGCGTGCGGGCGATCTTCTTCGCCATGGTGACCTTGGCCGTCGCCAGTGCCTTCGCCATCCTGGTCAGCCAGTTGTTCCATGTCACGGGCGGCGAGGACGGCCTGAGCTATCGCGTGCCCTTCGAACTGTCCCCGGCCTTCAAGCTGACCTCCTGGAAACCCTTCGGTGTCCGATTGGATGGTCGTATCCTCAGCTACTACATGGTCTTCCTGAGCGCCGCGGTCCTGTTCCTGACCCTGCTGCGGGTGGTCAATTCCCCCTTCGGGCGGGTGTTGCAGGCCATCCGCGAGAACGCCTTCCGGGCCGAGGCCATCGGCTACCGGACCATGGTCTATCGCACCATCGCCACCTGCCTGTCGGCCGGAATGGCGGCCCTGGCGGGGGTTCTGATGGCGCTGTGGCTGCGCTACACGGGGCCGGAGACGACGCTTAGCCTGGATATCATGGTCGATATCCTGCTGATGGTGGTGATCGGCGGCATGGGGACGCTTTACGGCTCCGTCATCGGCGCCACGCTCTTCATCCTGGCTCAGAACTACTTGAAGGACGTGATGGGTGTGGTGGCCGACGCGACGCAAGGGCTGCCGGTCGTTCCCGATCTCTTCGCCCCGGAACGCTGGATCCTGTGGCTCGGCGTTCTGTTCATCCTATCCGTCTACTTCTTCCCGACCGGCATGGTCGGGCGCCTACGAGGGAGGAGCGCATGACCGAACCGCGCAGTTCCTACGTCACCTGCGGCGGCTATGAAATCCACGTCACCGAATGGGGCGACCCGTCGCGCGAGACCGTCGTCCTGTGGCATGGGCTGGCCCGTACCGGGCGGGACTTCGACCCCCTGGCCCGTGCCCTCGTCGACGACTACCACGTGATCGTGCCCGACACCCTGGGCCGCGGCCTGAGCCAATGGGCCAAGGACCCCAAGGCGGACTACTGCCTGCGCGCCTATGGCGACCACGCGCTCGCCATCCTCGAGTCCTACGGTGTCGATCGTCTGCGCTGGGTTGGAACCTCCATGGGGGGAGGGCTGGGCATTCACTTGGCCGGTGGCCGCTTGCGGGACCGCGTCAGCCATCTGGTGGTCAACGACATCGCGCCGCGGCTGGTGCCCGCCGCCGTCGACCGTATTCTCAGTTACGCCGGAAGTCCGCCGGACTTCGAGACCATCGGGGAGTTGGAAGCCTTTCTGCGGGCGGCCTACAAGCCGTACGGCTGGCTGTCGGACGCGCAATGGCGGCAGATGGCCGAAACCTCGGCCCGACGGCGCGACGACGGACGGGTGACGGTGCATTACGACCCGATGATGGTCGAGCAGTTCCGCGCCCATCCAAACGATTACACGCAGTGGGACGCCTATGACGCCATCACCGCCAAGGTTCTGCTCTACCGGGGCGCCGACAGCGACCTCATTACACCGGAGTGGGCCGAAGAGATGACAGGCCGCGGTCCGAAGGCGGAGTTGATCACCTTCGAGGGCATGGGTCATGCCCCGGCCCTGAACGTGCCGGAGCAGATCGACCCCATCCGCCGGTTCCTGCGTCGGTAAACCCGCCGAACGAAGAGAACCGTCGGGGTTGGCGGGGCCTTACTCGGCGAGGGCGGCCAAGGCGCGGGAGCGGAACTCCCGCCGATAGAGCACGGCCACCACCAGCAGGGTCATGGCGACCAGCACCAGCGGTCCGATCAGCCAGCCGAGCGCCGCCAGGGCGAAGAAGTAGGCCCTGAGGCCGCGGTTGAAATGGTGGCCGGAGCGGATGCTCAGGGTGGCGGCGGTCGCGGCGGCCAGTCGGGATGCCTCCGCCGTGTCCTCGGCCACGGCGGCGGCGACGAATCCGCCGACCAGG
>CAZFRK010000199.1:0-1941 GCA_964521375.1 uncultured Rhodobacterales bacterium | reverse complement strand
GGTTTCCGCCGCCCGGCGCGCCGCCTCTTCGGCCTGGCCGGCCTCGGCCGCGCCGATGAAGCCGCCGACCAGGATGGAGCAGTAGTTGGCCAGCCGGAAGGCCCAGGCGAACTTGAAGAAGGCGTAGATGAAGATCACCACCAGCAGGAGGACCTTCACCTCCCAGGCGGCGGTATCTTCCGTGGCGGCGATGGGCAGGCGGGCCAGGGCGCGGGTGCCTTCCTCGGCGACGCCCAGCATCGCCATCAGGCCACCCAGGACGAAGATGGTGGTCGAGGCGAAGAAGCCGACGCCGGTCAGAAGATTGCCGAGGATCTGCGTGTCGATAATCCGCAGGTCCCGGCGCGTCGCCTGAAGCATCCAATGGTGACGGCGCTTGTTCATGGCCGCGGAAATGCTGCGGGCGCGGGCCGGACCATGGTCGGCGTAGAGGGTGTAGGCAATCCAGAAAAGCAGGAACAGGCCGAGCGCCACCCCGTCCAACGGTCCCATCCATGCCATGATCGCTCTCCCGGAATCGTAAAGTCCGGCCATCTTCCAGGGGCATTCCCTATTGAGCAAGAGGCTTACGTCTGACAGAAAGCAGTCATTCGTTCGTTTGTCGTCGGGATGTCGTTGCCTTCACCGCCCAAGGCATGGACTATGGCATCGGCAGGATCGCCCGCTTCCGGGCCGACCCTCGATGATCGAGAGCAAGACCAGGAGCCGTCATGACCCGCCAAGCCCCGCGTGATTCGTCCGAAGACGGAGCCGTCGTCACCTTCAACGACGTGCCCGATGTCCGATCGGTGGCCGATCTGTTCGCCCTCGGCATGGCCATGGAGCGCGAGGCGGCGGACCGTTATGAACAACTCTGCGCCCGTATGTCCGCCGAAGGCGAGGAGGACCTGGTCCATCTGTTCCGGAAGCTTCAGGAAGCGGAAGCCGATCACGAGAACGGCATCGCGGCCTGGGCCAAGCGCGAGAACGTCGAGCCGTCGACGTCTCTGTCCTTCCGCTGGGACAGCCCCGAGGCGATGACCGACAAGGACGTGGATGAGGCGGGTGGTGTCGCCATGAGTCCGTGGAAGGCCCTGGCCATCGCCGTGCGCAACGAGGAACGGGCGTTCGCGTTTTATACCCAGATCGCCGCCCAGGCGTCGTCCTTCGAGGTCCGGGAATACGCCGAAAGCATGGCCCGCGAGGAGTTGGAGCACGTCGCCCTGCTGCGCCTGGAACGGCGCCGGGCTTGGCGCGGGGAATACAGCGGCACCTTGTCGCCCTTGCCCGTCGCCGGCCCGCCCGCCGGGGATGGCGCTGAGGCGCTCGCCACCTACGTCCGCGCCGTCGAACTGGAGAACGCCGGGCGGATGCGCGCCAAGGCTCAGCTCTGCCGGGAAAGCCATGAGCCGGAGGCGGGGAAGCTGTTCCAGGAGTTGGCCGAGGAGGCCGAGGCCCGCGCCCGCGTGGCCGGAGCGGCGGAAACGGTTCCCGACGTTCATGTCGCGCCGGGCGGCGGCATCGCCCTGATGCGCGAGGACGAGGGGCGCCTCATCCGTCTTTACGACGGCTACATGCGTTTGGTCGAAACGTCCGGCGTCGACGCGGTGGTCAAGGGCGCCGAGGAGGAAGCCTCCGTCGTTCTCGCGCGACTGGCCCGTCTGCGCGACGAACGGGCGCGCCTCAGCCGCCGCTAGGGGGCGCTCCCGCGGGTTCGCCGTCCGCCCGGGGTGCCTCCGCGGGGGCGATCATCACCGGGCTTCCCAGGGCGGCATGCAGGTCGGCCACCAGAAGGGCCTCGTCGGCCCGCGCCGAGGCGAGATCCTGGCGGTTGTCGAGCAAGGTGCGCTCGGCGTCCAGAACGTCCAAGAACCCCACCAGGCCCTGCGCGTAGAGGCCGCGCGCCTGTGTCAGCGCCGCGTCGCTGGCGGTGACGGCGATCTCCAGGTCGGCGCGCCGGGC